>JAOPWI010000332.1 GCA_025965755.1 Frankiales bacterium
TGCGCAGCCGGGCGCCCAGCGCCTGCACCTCGACGGCCAGCTCCTCCAGCAGGGGGGTGGCCCGCTCGTCGACGAGCGCGTGCACGGCGTCCAGGCGCAGCCCGTCGCAGTGGTAGTCGCGCAGCCACATCAGGGCGTTGTCGAGGATGTAGCGGCGCACCTGCTCCGATCCGGGCATGTCCAGGTTGACCGCGGGGCCCCAGGGCGTCGTGTGCGCCTCGGTGAGGTAGGGCCCGAACTCCGGCAGGTAGTTCCCCGCCGGTCCGAGGTGGTTGTAGACGACGTCCATGACCACGCCGAGGCCCCGGGCGTGGCAGGCGTCGACGAAGCGCTTGAGGCCCTCCGGCCCGCCGTACGGGTCGTGCACCGCGAACCACGCGACGCCGTCGTAGCCCCAGCCCCAGCGACCCGCGAAGGCGTTGCAGGGCAGCAGCTCGACGGCGGAGACGCCCAGCTGGACCAGGTGGTCCAGGCGGGCGACGGCCGCGTCGAAGGTGCCCTCCGGCGTGAAGGTGCCGACGTGCAGCTCGTACAGCAGGCTGCCGGCGAGCGGGACGCCCCGCCAGGACGCATCGGTCCAGGAGAAGGCCTCGTGGTCGACCAGCCGGGACGGCCCGTGCACCCCGTGCGGCTGCCAGGCGCTGCGCGGGTCGGGGCGCGGATCGCCGCCGTCCAGCACGAAGGCGTAGTCGAGGTCGCCGGCGGGCGCGTCCACCTGCGCGGACCACCAGCCGTCGCTCCCGCTCGTCATGGGCAGCCGGGTGCCGGCCACCTCGACCTCGACGGTCGAGGCCTTCGGCGCCCACACGCGCAGGGGGGAAGGAGCAGCAGTCATGGCGCCGTCCCTGCCCGCCTGGTCGGCGGCGACACCCGCCCGGTCACGCGGCGACGAGCAGGGCGACCGGGAACTGCCCCAGCAGCTCGGCGAGCGGCTGGGCACCACCGTCGTAGGACGCGCCGGTGAGCCGGTCGGTCCACCGTCCGGCCGGGAGCTCGACGGTCGTGTCGCCCCAGCCGCCGCGGCGTTGCAGACCGAGCACGAGGCGTGGCACGACGGTCACGACGCGGTCGCTGCGGGAGAACGCCACGACGTGGTCGGCCGCGCTGCCGGCCGCTGTCAGCGGGGCGAAGGTCGCGTCGGCGAGAAACGCCTCCGGCTGCTCCCGGCGCAGGCGCAGGGCGCGGGAGACCAGCCACAGCTTGGCCGCGTCGGGGTCGTCCGTGCCGGGAGGCGTGCCGTCGCCGTCCAGGCGGGCCAGCAGGGCGCGGCGGGCGTCCCAGTCGACCGGACGGCGGTTGTCCGGGTCGACGAGCGACAGGTCCACCAGATCGGTGCCCTGGTAGGTGTCGGCGACGCCCGGAGCGGTGAGCTGCACCAGCTTCTGCGCGAGCAGCGTGGGCACCCAGGCCGGCTGCAACGAGGCCACGAAGGCGTCGACCTGGCGGGTGAACGTCTCGTCGGCGAGCACCGTCCGGACGAACTGCTCCAGCGCGGCGTCGTAGTCGGGGTCGGGGTCGGTCCACGACGTCCAGGCCTTGGCCTCCCGCGACGCCTTCTCCGCGTAGGCGACGGCGCGCTCCACCGGAAGCGGCCAGGCGCCGACGAAGGTCTGGTAGAGGAAGTACTCCTTCGCCCGGTCGGGCAGCCCGCCGGGGCGGGCGTGCGCGTTCTGCGCCGACCAGGCGGTCACCGCGTCGGCCCACTCCCGCGGGCACTCCGACAGCAGAGCCATCCGGACGCGGACGTCCTCCGAGCGCTTGGCGTCGTGGGTCGATAGCGTGGTCATGGACACCGGCCAGTCCCGCTGCAGGGCGGTGCAGAAGTCCAGGAACTGCTGCCGCGACGTGCCGAAGCGGCCGGGATCTCCGCCGACCTCGTTGAGCGCGACCAGGCGGCCGTAGCGGTAGAAGGCGGTGTCCTCGATGCCCTTGGCCATCACCGGGCCGCAGGTCTGCTGGAAGCGGCTGGTGAACTCCGCCCGCAACCGACGCTCCTCGCCCTCGGCGCCGGCCAGGCCCTCGGCGAGGGCCAGGTCGCGCACCAGGTCGACCACGGCCGGGTCAGCCTTCGCGCGCGCGACGGCCGCGGCGTCGGCCAGCTGGCGGCGGGCCGTCTCGTCGGCGGGGCGGCCGTCGGCAGCAACGTAGGCGCGGTAGACCTCGAACGCCGCGAGCAGCTCCACCAGGCCCGCCTGCAGGGCACTGCGGGTGTGGTCGCGGTGCTCGGGCACCAGCGCGCAGATCGCGCGCAGCAGGTCGACCAGGCGAGCCACCTCGCTGCCCAGCACGTCGGTCAGCACGAGGTGCTTGGCGTCGTCCACCACGACGTGCCAGTCGGTCTCGGCGGAGGTCAGCTGGCCGTAGAGGGTGGTGAGCGCCGGCTCGCCGGCCGGGTCGACGAACAGGCCCAGAATGTGGTTGAGGACGTCGTAGCCGGTCGTGCCGGCGCACCGCCACGAGTCGGGCAGCACCTCCGAGACGCCGGCCTCGAGGATCTTCTCCACGACGACCCACGCGTCGCCGCTGGCGTCGGCCAGCTGGACGAGGTAGCCCTCCGGATCGGCCAGGCCGTCCGGGTGGTCGATCCGCAGGCCGTCCAGCACGCCGCTGCTGAGCTGGTCGAGCACCAGGCGGTGGGTCTGGGCGAAGACGTCCGGGTCCTCGACGCGGACGCCGGCCAGCGTGGTCACGTCGAAGAAGCGGCGGTAGTTGAGCTCCTCGCCGGCCGTCTTCCAGTGCGAGAGCCGGTAGTGCTGCGCGTCCAGCAGGGCCAGGACGTCGCCGCGCAGGTTCTCCGTCCCCGGCGCGACGGGCAGGACGTGGTCGTAGTAGCGCACGACCGTGCCGAGCTGGCCGTCGTCGTCGACCGTGATCTCGCCGCGCTCGACGGCCTCGCCGATGGAGCCGCCGAGCACCGGAACGAGCACCCGGCCGGTCGAGGCCCAGTCGATGTCGAACCACGCGGCGTACTGCGACTGCTGGCCGTGTTGGAGCACGTCCCACCAGACCGGGTTCTGTGACTCCGGCTCGGCGACCGACACGTGGTTGGGCACGATGTCCAGCACGATGCCGAGACCGGACTCCCGGCACGCCTGCGCCAGGCGGTCGAAGCCCGCCTGGCCGCCCAGCTCGTCGTCGAGCCGGCTGTGATCGACCACGTCGTAGCCGTGGGTCGAGCCGGCGGCCGACGCGAGGTAGGGCGAGCAGTACAGGTGCGTGACGCCGAGCTCGGCGAGGTAGGGCACCACCGCGGCCGCGTCCTCGAAGACGAAGCCGGGGTGGTCCTCGCTCGCCGGGCGCAGCTGCACCCGGAAGGTGGAGACGGGCAGGGGGCGGCCGGGAGCCGGCAGGTGGGGCATCGGTCAGAACACCTTGCGCAGGACGAGCACGGAACGCGCCTCGACGTCGATGGCCTCGCCGAGCTTCACCGAGCGGGCTTCGGCGTCGTCGAGCATGGGCGCGGCGCTGTCGATCTCGACGTGCCAGCGCTCGCCGGCGCCGATCTCGGGCAGCGTGAACGCGATCGGCTCGTGATGGCCGTTGAACAGCAGGAAGAACGAGTCGTCGACCACCCGCTCGCCCCGCAGATCGGGCTCGCGGATGCCCTCGCCGTTGAGGAAGACGGTCACCGACTTGGCGAAGCCGGACTCCCAGTCGTCGTCGCTCATCCACTCGCCGGCGGGGGTGAACCAGCCGATGTCGGTGATCTCGGATCCCTTGACCACGCGTCCCTGGAAGTGCCGGCGGCGGCGGAAGACCGGGTGATCGTGCCGGAGCCGGGCCAGCCGGGCGGTGAAGTCGGACAGCACCTCGAAGTCCTTGGCCCGCTCCCAGTCGATCCACGCCAGCTCGTTGTCCTGGGCGTAGACGTTGTTGTTGCCCTGCTGGGTGCGGCCGAGCTCGTCGCCGTGCAGCAGCATGGGCACGCCCTGCGACAGGAACAGCGTCGCCAGGAAGTTGCGCTTCTGCTGCTCGCGCAGCGCGATGATCTCGAGGTCCTCGGTCTCGCCCTCCACGCCGCAGTTCCAGGACGAGTTGTTGCTCTCGCCGTCCGCGCCGCCCTCGCCGTTGGCGTCGTTGTGCTTGCCGTTGTACGACACCAGGTCGTGCATGGTGAAGCCGTCGTGCTCCGTGACGAAGTTGATGGAGGCGTACGGGCGTCGACCGACGTCCTCGAAGAGGTCGGCCGAGCCGGTGAGGCGGGAGGCGAACTCGGCGAGCGTGGCCGGCTCGCCACGCCAGTAGTCGCGGACGGTGTCGCGGTACTTGCCGTTCCACTCCGTCCACAGGGGCGGGAAGCCGCCGACGTTGTAGCCGTCGTAGCCGATGTCCCACGGCTCGGCGATGAGCTTGGTCTGGCTCACCACCGGGTCCTGCTGCACCAGGTCGAAGAACGCCGACAGGCGGTCGACCTCGTGGAACTGGCGGGCCAGGGAGGACGCGAGGTCGAAGCGGAACCCGTCCACGTGCATCTCGGTGACCCAGTAGCGCAGCGAGTCCATGATCAGCTGCAGCACGTGCGGGCTGCGCATCAGCAGCGTGTTGCCGGTGCCGGTCGTGTCGTAGTAGTGCTTCTGGTCCTCGTCGACCAGCCGGTAGTAGTTGACGTTGTCGATGCCGCGGAAGGACAGCGTCGGGCCCAGCTGGTTGCCCTCGGCGGTGTGGTTGTAGACGACGTCGAGGATGACCTCGAGACCCTCGGCGTGCAGGGCCTTGACCATCGTCTTGAACTCCTGGACCTGCTGGCCGGGCTTGCCCGGCGTCGCGTAGTCGTTGTGCGGCGCGAAGAAGCCGATCGTGTTGTAGCCCCAGTAGTTGCGCTGGCCGCGGTCGGCGAGGTGGCTGTCGTGCACGAACTGGTGCACCGGCATGAGCTCGACGGCGGTGATGCCGTGCTTCTTGTAGTGGGCGATCATCGCGGGATGCGCCACCGCGGCGTAGGTGCCCCGGATGTCCTCCGGAATGCCCGGGTGGGTCTTGGTCAGCCCCTTGACGTGCGCCTCGTAGATGACCGTCTCGTTGTACGGCGTACGCGGGTGCCGGTCGTTGTCCCAGTCGAAGAACGGGCTGATGACGACCGACTTGCTCATGTGCGGGGCCGAGTCGTCGTCGTTGAAGGAGTTCTCGTCGCCCCACGTGTAGGAGAAGCAGGCCTGGTCCCAGTCGATGTCGCCGTCGAACGCCTTGGCGTACGGGTCGAGCATCAGCTTGCTGGGGTTGCAGCGGTGGCCGGCCTCCGGCTCGTACGGGCCGTGCACGCGGTAGCCGTAGCGCTGCCCGGGCCCGACGTTGGGCAGGTAGCCGTGCCAGACGAAGGCGTCGCGCTCGCGCAGCTCGACCGCGGTCTCCTGGCCGGACTCGTCGAACAGGCACAGCTCGACCTTGGTCGCCGCCTCGCTGAAGAGCGCGAAGTTGGTGCCGCTGCCGTCGTAGGTCGCGCCGAGGGGGTAGGCGCTGCCGGGCCAGACGCGGCCGATGGAGGCGCTCACGCCTGGGCCGCGGCGTTGGTGCCGAGGGAGTCGGCGTAGCGCAGCACGGCACCCAGGCCCATGTCGGGCGCCTGGGCCATCTCGCCCGGAACGAGCTGCACGTCGGCTCCGGTCCCGACCGCGGCGCGGATGAGGACGTCCACCAGCGGACCTTCCTGCGGGTCGGCCACCCCCAGCTCGGTGAGCTCGCGCCCGGTACCGGCGATGTCGGTCGGCTCCGGGCCGAACCACAGCGTGCCCTGCGGCGTGTCGGTGGTGAGGAGCAGTGTCTGCACCTGCGCCTTGCGCAGCGCCTCGAGGACGTCCGGCAGGCCGTCGACGGCCCGCTTGCCCTGGCCGCGCTCCTGGGCGTACGCGCCGAGCAGGTCGAGCGTCTCGTGGGCGACGTGCAGGGCCAGGGCGTCGGCGATGCGCTGGCGGACCAGCGGCTCGCTGCCGTCGGCGCTGCGTCCACCGGCCAGCTCGACCACCTTGGGCTTGAGCTCGGTCGGGAGCTTCTCGCGGACGTAGACCAGCTCGCGCTCGTCGCCGACGAGCAGCAGCAGCTGGGCGTTCACGTCGGACGCCAGCTCGGTGATCGTGCTGACGATCTCGCGGGCGTTGGCGGCCCAACCGTTCTCGGCCCGGTGCTGGTAGCGCAGATGCGACCAGCCGCCGACGGGAACCTTGCGGATGTCGGGTGCGTGGCCCTTGACCGTCACCTCGGCCGCCACGGTCTCGGCGTCGTAGTACGCGCTGACGTCGGCTCCGGTCCGGTCGGCCAGCACGACGACGTGCGGGACGCGCGTGTTGACCTCCTCCAGCAGCGGCAGCAGCCGCGGCAGCGGCGACACCTCGACCGTGGCACCGGAGCGCGGGGCGCGGTGCAGGGGCACGGCCAGGCGCACGGTGGCGTCACCGGTGGTCGCCACGACCAGCCGGCCGTCGCCCTCCCAGTGCTCGCCCTTGGCGGCCGTGATCGCGTCGCGGGTCGCCGGGTCGACGCCCTTGTCCTCGAGCTCGCGCACGATGTTCTTCCACTGCAGCTCGTACTTGTCGGCCGCCTGCTCGACATCGCTCTCGCTGTCCACCAGAACGGTCACGAAGGGTCCCTCGGCGGACAGGACGGTGGTCAGGTCGTGCAGGTCCACGGGTGCTCCCGGAGCTCATCGCGTATGTCGGTCGCCTCCCTCCTACCCCCACCTGGCCGCGGACTACTCGTCCGCGCCGTGACCTTGCGCTCGGCGCCGGGGCAAATGCTACGGTGCTGTAGCAATCGAGGGAGGACCCCGTGGACGCTCCTGCACCTGCCCCCCGCCCGCTGCCTGCCCGCGGCGCCGGCAGAAGCCTGTCCGGGCAGGTCGTGGTCATCACCGGCGCGGCCCGTGGGCTGGGCGCCTCCCTGGCCCGGCAGGCGACCGCGCGCGGAGCCCGGGTGGCGCTGCTCGGCCTGGAGCCGGCCGAGCTGCAGCAGGTCACGGCCGCCCTGCCGGGCGCCCGCTGCTGGGAGGTCGACGTCACCGACGCGGCGGCGCTGGACGTCGTCGCCCGGCAGGTCGTGGAGGCGTTCGGGCGGGTGGACGTCGTGGTGGCCAACGCCGGCATCGCCAGCGGCGGCCCGCTGCTGCTCGCCGACGCCGCCTCCTACGACCGGGTGCTGGAGGTCAACCTGCTCGGCAGCGTCCGCACGGTGCGGGCCTTCCTGCCGGCGGTGGTCGCCGCCCGCGGCTACGTGCTGCAGGTCGCCTCGCTGGCCGCGATCACGCCGGTGCCCATGATGAGCGCCTACTGCGCGAGCAAGTCCGGGGTCGAGGCGTTCGCGCACGCGCTGCGCGGCGAGGTGGCCCACCACGGCGTCCGCGTCGGCGTGGCCTACCTGTCCTGGACCGACACCGAGATGGTGCGCGGCGCCGACCGCCGGCCCGGCCTGGGGGGCATGCGCGCACACCTGCCCTGGGTCTTCGGGCGCACCTACCCGCTCGAGCCGGCGGCGGCGCGCGTGCTGCAGGGGATCGAGCGGCGCTCCGCGCACGTGTACGCCCAGCGCTGGGTGCGCTCGCTGCAGGGCATCCGCGGGGCGCTGCCGGCGCTGCTGGGACGTCCGCCGGCCACGCAGATGCGCCGGGTCGAGGACGCCGTCCGCGCGGCCG
>JAOPWI010000342.1 GCA_025965755.1 Frankiales bacterium
CCACCGCAGACGGCACGACCGGGCAGACCGGCGTCGCCCCGGCACCCGGTCTGGACACCGGCACGCTGCCCGGGCCGGCCTCGGGCGACAGCGGCGCGGTGCCGCTGCCCGACACCGCGCCGCTGGACGGCGCGTTCCTGCCGGGTCAGGCCCCGGCCGGCCCGGCGCCCGAGACGGCCGGCGACGAGCAGGCCCCGGTCCCGCAGACCCGTCTCACGCCGGTCGCCGCCACGACCGGGAGCGTCGCGCAGTCGGTGTCCGGCGCCTTTGCGATCGTGGTGGGCGTCCTGCTGGTGCTGCCGCTGCTGCTCGCGGCCCTGGCCAACGCAGCGGCCCGCACCCGGTACGCCGGCGGTCCCCGCCGGCCGCTCGGCCCGGTGCTGCGGGCGGCGGCCGGTGCCGGCCGGGTTCCGACCCGCCCGTCGCGCACCGAGGTGTCCAGCCAGCGGCTGTCCTCGGCCGGGCTGCCGTCGGACGTCGCGTCGGCCGTCGCGGCGGCGATCGCCGAAGCCGTCACGTCCTCGCTGGCCGCCGCCGCCCCGGCCAGCACCACCCGCACGACCTCATCCCGCTCGTACGACCCCTCTGGAGCTGCTGCCGTGAACCCGACCGCCACCCACCGTCTGTACCTGGGCCTGGGCGCCCTCGCCGTCGCGGCCCTGGCGGGCTTCATCGGCTGGTACCAGCTCTCCGGCAACCCCCATGTCAACCAGCAGCTGCCCTACCTGGCCAGCGCGGGCGTCATCGTCGTCATCGCCTCGGCGATCGGCGGAGCGCTGCTCGTCGGCGACCAGCTGCGCGGCGACGACCGGCGGATCGAGGAGCTCGAGGACGCCGTGCGCGAGCTGGCCGCGGTGCTCGCGCCCATGATCGAGGCGCCGGCCCGCCGGCCCGCCCGCCCGACCGGGTACCAGGACGACGTGCTCGAGGCCGACGTCCTGGACGACAGCGCGCCGGCTCCCCGCCGGGTGCGCACCACCCGCGCGGTGGCCCGCCAGCACGACTGACCGGGCCCGGACAGCACGACGCCGGCGCGACCCCCGAGCAGGGAGTGGCGCCGGCGTCGGTGCGTGGCGAGGGGCTAGGCCTGGGGGCGCGGTGCCGGAATGCCGGCGAGCAGCGCGCGCACCTCGGCCTCGCGGTAGCGGCGGTGCCCGCCGAGAGTGCGGATCGAGGTCAGCTTGCCGGACTTCGCCCAGCGCGTGACCGTCTTCGGGTCGACCCGGAACATCGACGCGACCTCGGCCGGCGTCAGCAGGGCCTCGGCATCGGGGGTACGGGTGCTCATGGCGCGGGTCCTCTCGGAGGTTGAGCCGGCAAGCGCCTGCTCCGAACCCGATGGTGTCGGATGCCCGCTTTCTCCGGTATGGCCCGGGCGGGCCATCTTCTGCCTAGTCACTGACCGCAGGAGCGTGCGGCCCGGCCGGGCCGGGGCCGGACTAGTTGGCCGACTCGACGCCCTGCAGCGCCTTCATGCGGCCGAGCACCCGGCCGTACGCCCCGCCGGCCCGCGTCGTGTCTCCCTCGGCGAGCGCGGCCAGCGCGTCGGCGATGTCGCGCGCGGACTCGTCCTGGCGCAGCTCGGCGTCGTCGAGCAGCTCGACCAGGCCGCCGTAGTCGAGCTCGACCAGCGAGCGCGGGTGGAACTCCTCGAGCCACCGGCCGAGCTCCTCGACGCCGGCGGTCACCGCGCCGTCCTCGACCGTGCGGCGCAGCACGGCCAGGGCCCGGGCGACCCGGCGCCGGGCCCGGCTCATCGGCGTCCGGTAGAGCAGCTCCCGGCCGGTGCGCCGCCCGGGAGGAGCGCCGGCCCCGCGGCCCGGCTCCCCGAGCACGACGGTGCGCTCCTCCGGGTCGACCAGCACGAACCAGCGCAGCGGCACCTGCCAGGTGCTCGTCAGCACGTGCGTGCGCAGCGGCGCGCCGGCCGCGACCCGGTCGGCCTCCAGCTCCTCGGCCGCCGCCTCGGCGACCGCTCGCGGCACGAACGCGTCGGCCACCTCGTCGGGCAGGTCCTCGCGGAAGGAGGCCAGCGACGCGGCCGCCCGCACCCGCAGGTTCCACGGGCACAGCAGCGTCACGCCGTCGACCTCGGTCACGAAGGCCTCCGGCTCCCCCTCGTGCGGCAGCGCGGGCACCAGACCGGCGAGCGCCTCCAGGGTCCGGCGGCGCTCCACCGCGGCGGCCTCGACCCGCGGCAGGGCACGGGACAGGTAGTCGGTCCACCGCTCGCGCTCGGCGTCCGCAAAGGCCGCCAGCGGCTCGTAGACCCGCAGCTGCGCGGCGTACGAGGGGGTGCCGGTCACGCTCACCGGGCGATCGTTGCACGGCGGCCGCTGTGCACCGGGCCGGTTCGGCACGGGCCGGCCGTCACTAGGCTGCGCGCCCCGGGGCACACCTCCCCCGGACCGCTGCCGCAGGCCGCCCGTCCCACCCGGCGGGCAGGCCCGGCCGACGAGAGGACCGCCATGAGCGTCTTCGAGCGCACCGACCACCTGCAGGACGCCGGCCACGAGCAGGTGATCTTCTGCCAGGACCGCGCCAGCGGCCTGAAGGCGATCATCGCCATCTGGTCGACCGCCCTCGGCCCGGCCCTCGGGGGCACCCGCTTCTACCCGTACGCCAGCGAGGACGACGCCCTGCGCGACGTGCTCCAGCTGTCCCGCGCGATGGCCTACAAGGCGGCCTGCGCGGGCCTGGACCTCGGCGGCGGCAAGGCCGTCATCCTCGGCGAGCCGACGCGGGACAAGACCGAGGCGCTGCTGCGGGCGTACGGCCGCTTCGTCGAGTCGCTCGGCGGCCGCTACTACACGGCCTGCGACATCGGGACCTACGTGCAGGACATGGACGTGATCGCCCGGGAGACGCGGTTCGTCACCGGGCGGTCGGTCGAGCAGGGCGGCGCCGGTGACAGCGCGGTGCTGACGGCGTTCGGGGTCTTCCAGGCGATGCGGGCGGCCGCCGAGCACACCTGGGGGGCGCCCAGCCTGGCCGGCCGCCGGGTCGGCGTGGAGGGCGTGGGCAAGGTCGGCGGCCAGCTGGTGCGCCACCTGCTCGAGGACGGCGCCCGCGTCGTCGTCAGCGACGTCAGCGCCGCGGCGGTCGAGCGGCTCGTCGCCGCCCACCCGTCCGTCGAGGTCGCCGGGGTCGCCGAGCTGCCGACGCTGGACCTGGACGTCTACGCGCCGTGCGCCCTCGGCGGCTCGCTCACCGACGAGCTGGTGCCGCAGCTGCGGGCGGCCGTCGTCTGCGGGGCGGCCAACAACCAGCTGCAGCACCCGGGCGTGGAGAAGGCGCTGGCCGATCGGGGGGTGCTCTACGCCCCCGACTACGTCGCCAACGCCGGCGGCGTCATCCAGGTCGGCGACGAGGCGGTGCACGCCTCCCGGGGGGGCTTCCGGTTCGAGCGGGCCCAGGCGGCGGCGGCCCGGATCTACGACACCAGCCTGGAGGTCTTCCGCCTGGCCGATCGCGAGGGCGTTCCGCCGGCGGTGGCGGCGGACCGGCTCGCCGAGCGGCGGATGGCCGACGTGAGCCGGCTGCGCGGCGTTCTGCTGCCCGGACGGCCCTGACCGGGCCGCTGACCGCACGGGCGGCGCCGCGACCAGGTAGCGTGTCGGGAGGAGAGTCAGACACGACTCCCCAGAGATCTTGTCCGCGCATCAGGGTCGGGCTGGCGCTTCCGCCGGCCCTCGTCGCATCGAGGGGGTCGAGCCATGGGGCGCGGCCGTGCCAAGGCCAAGCAGACGAAGGTTGCGCGCGAGCTGAAGTACAGCGTCGCCGACCTCGACGCCGAGCGGCTCAAGGCCGAGCTCTCCGGTGCTGCCCCGTCGCCGTTCCGTCCCGCCGTGGACGTGGACGACGACGAGACCGACGACCCGTACGCTCCGGCGGACGACGACCGCTAGCCGGTCCTCGCCGTCCGGGCGGGCGGGTTGCCGGCAGGTGTCGGCAGGTGCAGGCAGTCGCCTGCAGCTCCCGGCGGTGCCGGCTGTCCCGCGGGCGCTGTCCGCCGGGCGCTGTCCCGCGGGCGCTGTCGTGCGGTGCCGGCTGTCCCGGGCGCTTTCAGCGGCTCAGGCTGTCCCGCGGGCGCCGTCCTGGCGCTTGGGCGCGGCTCAGGCTGTCCCGCGGGCGCCGTCCCGCGACGATCTGCGGCCTGACCGGGGGCGTCGCCGGCCCGGCCAGACCGCAGATCCTCCAGCGCTCAGGCCGGGTGGTTGCCCATCAGCGTGACGCGGCCGTCGCCGGCGGTGACCTCGCCGAGCACCCAGGCCGGCACGTGTCGGGCGGTGAGCAGGGCCAGCGCCCGGTCGACGTCCTCGGCCGGCAGCAACGCCACCATGCCGACGCCCATGTTGAAAGTGCGCTCCATCTCGGCCTGCTCGACCTTGCCGCGGGACTCCACCAGCCCGAACACCGGCGGCGGCGACCAGCTCGCCCGGTCCAGCGTCGCCGACAGGTGCTCGGGCATGACGCGGGCCAGGTTGGCGGCCAGCCCACCCCCGGTGATGTGGGAGAACGCGTGCACGCCGGTCTCGGCGATCAGCGACAGGCAGTCCTTGGCGTAGATGCGCGTCGGCGTGAGCAGCTCCTCGCCGAGCGAGCGCCCCAGCTCCTCCATCTCCGCGTCCAGCCGCAGCCGGGCGCCCTGGAGCAGCACGTGGCGCACCAGCGAGAAGCCGTTGGAGTGCACGCCGGAGGACGCCATCGCCACCACCACGTCGCCCTCGCGGACCCGCTCGGAGCCCAGAACGGCGTCCGCCTCGACGACGCCCACTCCGGTGCCGGCGATGTCGTAGGCGTCGTCGGCCATGAGCCCCGGGTGCTCCGCCGTCTCGCCGCCGACCAGCGCGCAGCCGGCCATCTCGCAGCCCACGGCGATGCCCCCGACGATCTCCGCGACGCGCTCGGGCACGACGCGGCCGACCGCGATGTAGTCCTGCATGAACAGCGGCTCGGCGCCGCAGACGACAAGGTCGTCGACGACCATGCCGACCAGGTCGATGCCGACCGTGTCGTGCTTGTCCATCGCCTGCGCGATCGCGATCTTGGTGCCCACGCCGTCGGTGCTGCTGGCGAGCAGCGGGTCGCGGTAGCGCTTGGTGTCCAGGCGGAACAGCCCGGCGAACCCCCCGAGCCCGCCGACCACCTCGGGCCGGTTGGCCCGGGCGATCCGGCCCTTCATCAGCTCGACCGCGCGGTCGCCGGCCTCGATGTCGACGCCGGCCGAGGCGTACGAGGAGCCGGTCACGGGCGCTGCAGCGCGTCGACCGCGCCGGGGCCCGGGAGAACCGCGTCCATGCGGTCGACCGACGCGATGCCGTTGTGGATCACGGTCGCTCCGTCGGGCAGGTGGTCATGGTCGGCCGGGCTGGTCCGGCCCTCGTCGCGTGCCACCTTGGCGGTGATGCCCTCCAGGACGTGCTTGCCGATGAGGTCGGCCTGCGGGACGACAATGGGATAGCTGCCGGTGAAACAGGCCCGGCACAGCTGCTCGGCCGGCTGGCGGCTGGCCTCGGTCAGGCCCTCGAGCGAGACGAACGCCAGCGAGTCGGCGCCGATCGACTGGCGGATCTGCTCGACCCCGAGGCCGCTGGCGATGAGCTCCGCCCGGCTGGCGAAGTCGATGCCGTAGAAGCACGGCCACATGACCGGCGGGCTGGAGATGCGGACGTGCACCTCGGCGGCGCCGGCCTCGCGCAGCATCCGCACCAGCGCGCGCTGGGTGTTGCCACGCACGATCGAGTCGTCGACCACGACCAGCCGCTTGCCCTTGATGACCTCGCGCAGCGGGTTGAGCTTGAGCCGGATGCCCAGCTGCCGGATGGTCTGGCTGGGCTGGATGAAGGTCCGGCCGACGTAGGCGTTCTTGACGAGCCCCATGCCGTACGGGATGCCGCTCGCCTCGGCGTAGCCGACCGCCGCCGGGGTGCCGGACTCGGGCACGGGGATCACCAGGTCGGCGACGGCCGGCGCCTCGTGCGCGAGCAGGCGACCGACCTCGACGCGGGTCTCGTGCACCGAGCGCCCGGCGATCGAGGTGTCCGGGCGGGCCAGGTAGACGTACTCGAACAGGCAGCCCTTGGGGTCGGCCTCGGCGAAGCGCTGGGAGCGCACGCCGTGCTCGTCGATGGCCAGCAGCTCCCCCGGCTCGACCTCGCGGACGAAGCTCGCGCCGACGATGTCCAGCGCGGCGCTCTCGCTCGCCACGACCCAGCCGCGCTCCAGGCGGCCGAGCACCAGGGGGCGGACGCCGTGCGGGTCCCGCGCGGCGTACAGCGTGTGGTCGTCCATGAAGACGAGGGAGAACGCGCCCTTGAGCGTCGGCAGGACCTTGCGCGCGGACACCTCCGGGGAGGTGTCGCCGCTCGCGATGAGCGTGGTGATGAGGTCGGAGTCGGTCGTCGCGCCGAGGCCGCGCAGGCGCGGGTCGAGCAGCGCGACCTCGCGGGCCAGCTCGGAGGTGTTGGTCAGGTTGCCGTTGTGCCCGAGGGCCAGGCTGCTGCCGCCCGGGAGGGTGCGAAACGACGGCTGGGCGTTCTCCCACGTCGAGGAGCCGGTCGTGGAGTAGCGGGTGTGGCCGATCGCCAGGTGGCCCTTGAGGCTGGACAGGATCGCCTCGTCGAAGACCTGGGAGACCAGGCCGAGCTCCTTGTAGACGAGGACCGCGCTGCCGTCGCTGACCGCCATGCCGGCGGCCTCCTGGCCGCGGTGCTGCAGGGCGTACAGGCCGTAGTAGGTCAGCTTCGCGACGTCCTCGCCAGGAGCCCAGACGCCGAAGACGCCGCACTCCTCGCCCACGGGGCGCTCGGGCTGGACGTCGTCGTCGGTGCTGTCACTCAACGGGTCGTGCGCGGTGCCGGGTGCGACGGGCACGCGGGAGCTCCTCGAGCGGGGGGCGGCGGGGAAGGCCTGGCCGAGTGTACCGGCGCGCTGACCGCCGCCCGGAGCGCGCCTGCGGGGCGGCGCCGCCTCAGTTGACCGCGCGCTCGCGGCCCGACCAGTAGGGCGCGCGCAGCTCGCGCTTGAGCACCTTCATGGCGCCCGACAGCGGCAGCGGCTCCTCGCGGAACGTCACGGCCTTGGGCACCTTGTAGCCGGCGATCAGCCCATGGGTGTGCTCGATGAGCTCCTGCTCGGTCGCCTGCGCGCCCGGGTGCAGCACGACGATGGCGTGCACGGCCTCCCCCCAGACGTCGTCGGGCACGCCGATGACGGCGACCTGGGCGACCGCCGGGTGCGCCGCGACGGCCTGCTCGACCTCGGTCGAGTAGACGTTCTCGCCGCCCGTGACGATCATGTCCTTGGTCCGGTCGACGAGGTAGAGGAAGCCCTCCTCGTCGAGGTAGCCGGCGTCGCCGGAGTGGTACCAGCCGCCGCGGAACACCTCCGCGGTCTCCTCCGGCCGGCGCCAGTACTCCCGCATGTACTGCCCGCCGCGGGCGCACACCTCGCCGATGCTGCCCGCCGGCAGCACGGTGCCCTGCTCGTCCTGGATGGTGAGGACGGTGCCGGCGACGGCCCGGCCGGCGGAGGCCAGCTTGTCCTCCCGCAGGTGGTCCTCGGGCTTGAGGCAGGTCAGCAGCGCGGCGCTCTCGGTCATGCCGTAGCCCTGGAACAGGGCCACCTGCGGCTGCTCGGCCCGCAGGCGGTCGAGCACCGGGCGGGGCATCGGCGAGGCGCCGTACGTCAGGCGGAGCATGCTCTGAAAGCGCTCCGGCGTGTACTCGGGATGCGCGAACATCATGGCGATCATCGTCGGAACCATGACGCTGTTGGTGCAGCCCTCCGCCTCGATGGCGTTCAGCACCGAGGGCACGTCGAAGAACGGGACCGTGACCAGCCGGCCGCCGCTGACCGGCGTGCCCAGGATGGCGCCCATCGAGGCCGCGTGGAACATGGGCACCTGGGCGAGAAAGACGTCGTCCTGGATCTGCGGGACCGTCATCATGATGTGGTACAGCGTGAGCATCATCGACCGCTGGGTCAGCAGGACGCCCTTGGGCAGCCCCGTCGTGCCGCCGGTGTACTGCAGCATCGCCGGGTCGTCCTCCTCCGGCTCGGCCGGGACGACCTCCTCGCCCGCGGCCACCAGGTCCTCATAGAGCAGGTCGTGCGGCGCGTCGCCGGCGCCCAGCAGGACCACCTTCTCGACCGCGGTGGCGGCGCGGATCTGGTCGATCACCGGCGCGAACGCCGGATCGACGAAGACCACCCGGCTGGCGCTGTCGGACAGCACGTGGGTCAGCTCGCGCGGCGCGAAGCGCAGGTTCAGCGGGTTGACGACACCGGCGCCGAGCAGGCCCGCGTGGTACAGCTCCTCGAAGCAGGCGCTGTTCAGCGACAGCACCGCGAAGCGGTCCTCACGCCGCAGCCCCAGCTCGGTGCGCAGCGCGTTCGCCAGCCGCAGCACGCGGCTGCCGTGCTCGGAGTAGGTCGTCGTGGCGCCGGTCGCGGTGTCGGTCAGGAACGGCCGCGTCGCGAAGCGCTCGCAGGACGGGAGCAGCTGACGGTGCCAGACGAGCTCTTTCACAGGTCCTCCACAGGGCGGGGACCGGACCCTAGGGCAGCAGCGGCAGCCACGGGGACAGGTCGGCGCGGTCCCCCCAGGTCCGCACCCGGCCGTCCGCGACGGCGTCCGGCCAGCCGAGCCGCCCGGCGCACAGCTGCACGAACGCCACCGGGTCCGCCTCCACCACGTTGGGCGGCGTGCCGCGGGTGTGCCGGGGTCCGGCCACGCACTGCACGGCGGTGTACGGGGGGACGCGCAGCTCGACGTGGTGCCCGGGCGCCCACTCGGCCAGCCGCTCCGCCAGGCCGCGGACGGCCAGCGCCAGCACCGGGCGGGTGCTGTCGCCGGCCAGCACCTGGCGCGCAGCGGCGTCGACCTCGACCGGGTCGCGGCGGCGGCGGGGTGGCACGGTCGGTCACCGTACGCGCCGGCCGCCTGTCTAGAGCGCGGCGTCGTGCGGGCGGGCGGCGGAGGCGCCGGCCAGCGGTCCGAACAGGGCCGGCAGCGTGGCCTCGTACGCCTCGCGCAGCTCGTCCAGGCCGGCCTCGAGCACGTCCTGCACCTCCAGCGAGGTGCCGTCGGTGACGCCGATCCGCGTGCACGGCAGGCCGCGCGCGCCGCACATCTCGGTGAAGCGCAGCTCCTCCGACCGGGGCACCGAGACCAGCGCCCGGCCGGCCGACTCGCTCCACAGCTGCACGAACGGGTCCAGGCCCGCCGGCAGCACGATCCGGGCGCCGATCCCGCGCGCGAGCGCCGACTCGACCAGCGCCTGCGCCAGGCCACCGTCGGACAGGTCGTGCGCGCTCGACAGCATCCCGTCGCGGCTGCCCGCGACCAGCACCTCGCCGAGCAGCCGCTCGCGCTCCAGGTCGACCTGCGGCGGGGTCCCGCCGAGGTGGCGGTGCAGGGCCCAGGCCCACTCGCTGCCGCCGAGCTCCTCGCGGGTGTCGCCCAGCAGCAGCAGGACCTCACCGGCCTCCTGGAAGCCCATGGGCGTGCGCCGGGCGACGTCGTCGAACAGCCCCAGAACGCCGACCACCGGGGTCGGGTTGATGGCGGTGGCACCGGTCTGGTTGTAGAAGCTGACGTTGCCGCCGGTCACCGGGGTGCCCAGGACGCGGCAGGCCTCGGCCAGGCCCCGGGTGGCCTCGGCGAACTGCCACATCACCTCGGGATCCTCCGGAGAGCCGAAGTTGAGGCAGTTGGTCACCGCGATCGGCACGGCGCCGGTGGCGGCGACGTTGCGGTAGGCCTCGGCGAGGGCCAGCTGCGCACCGGCGTACGGGTCCAGGCGGGTGTAGCGGCCGTTGCCGTCGGTCGCCAGCGCGACGCCGAGCCCGGTCTCCTCCGACAGGCGCACGACGCCGGCGTCCTCGGGCCAGGCCAGCACGGTGTTGCCGAGCACGATGCGGTCGTACTGCTCGACCACCCAGCGGCGGCTGCACAGGTTCGGTGAGGCGACCATCTCGAGCAGCAGCTCGCGGGAGGCGGCGGGGTAGGCCGGCAGCGGCAGCGCCCGCAGGTCGTCCAGGTCGGCCGGGCGCGCCATCGGCCGGTCGTACACCGGGCCCTCGTCGGCGAGCGAGGCGGGCGGAACGTCCACCACGGGCTCGCCGTGCCACAGCACGGTCAGCCGGTCACCCTCGACGACCTCGCCGATGGCGGTGGCCAGCACGCCCCACTTGGCGGCCAGGTCCAGGACCCGCCCCAGGTTGGCCGGCTCGACGATCGCGAGCATGCGCTCCTGCGACTCGCTGGCGAGCACCTCGTGCGGCTCCATCGACGCCTCGCGCAGGGGCACCCGGTCGAGGTGGGCCACCATGCCGGAGCGGCCGGCGGCCGCGGTCTCGGTCAGCGCGCAGGTCAGGCCGGCGCCGCCGAGGTCCTGGATGCCGCTGATGAGGTCGGCGTCGTACATCTCCAGGCACGCCTCGATGAGCAGCTTCTCCATGAACGGGTCGCCGACCTGGACGCTCGGGCGGCGGGCCGGGCCGTCCTCGTCGAAGGTGGCCGACGCCAGCACCGAGACGCCCCCGATGCCGTCCCGGCCGGTCTTCGCGCCGAGCAGGACGACGACGTTGCCGACGCCGCGCGCGGCCGACAGCTGGATGCGGTCCTTCTTCAGCACGCCCAGGCAGAGCGCGTTGACGAGCGGGTTGCCCTGGTAGCTCGGGTCGAAGACGACCTCGCCGCCGACGTTGGGCAGGCCCAGGCAGTTCCCGTAGCCGCCGATGCCGGCGACGATGCCGGGCAGCACGCGCCGAGTGTCCGGATGGTCGGCGTCGCCGAAGCGCAGCGGGTCCATGACGAGAACCGGACGCGCACCCATGGTGAGGATGTCGCGCACGATGCCGCCGATGCCGGTGGCCGCGCCCTGGTAGGGCTCGACGTAGCTCGGGTGGTTGTGCGACTCCACCTTGAACGTCACGGCGAGGCCCTCGCCGACGTCGACGACGCCGGCGTTCTCCCCCATGCCGACGAGCATGCGCTCGCTCGTGGGGCCGTCGCCGAACTGGCGCAGGTGCACCTTGCTGCTCTTGTAGGAGCAGTGCTCGCTCCACATGATCGAGTACATCGCCAGCTCGGTCTGCGTCGGCCGGCGGCCCAGCACCTCGCGGATCCGGGCGTACTCGTCGTCCTTGAGCCCGAGCTCGAGGAACGGCTGGTCCTGCTCGGGGGTCTGCCCGGCTCGCGCGACGGTGTCGAGGGAGCTGGCGCCCAGGTGGGTCGCGTCCGGCTCGCTCACGCCTGCACCAGCGTCTTCAGCACGCTGGTGAAAAAGCCCAGGCCGTCGGTGCCCGGCCCGGTCAGCTCCTCGACGGCGTGCTCCGGGTGCGGCATGACGCCGACGACGTTGCCGCGCTCGTTGGCGATGCCCGCGATCGCGCGCAGCGACCCGTTGGGGTTGCCGCCCTCGTAGTAGGCGACGACCCGCCCCTGCTCCTGGAGGGCGTCGAGCGTCTTCTCGTCGGCGACGTAGGAGCCCTCGCCGTTCTTGACCGGGATGACGACCTCGTCGGGCAGGTCCGACGTCCACGCGGTCGCCTTGCTGGCGATGCGCAGCCGCTGGTCACGGTTGACGAAGTGCAGGTGCTGGTTGCGGGTCAGCGCGCCGGGCAGCAGGTGCGACTCGCACAGGACCTGGAAGCCGTTGCAGATGCCGAGCACCGGCATGCCGCCCTTCGCCGCGTCGACCACCGAGCCCATCGCGGGCGCGAACCGGGCGATCGCACCGGCCCGCAGGTAGTCGCCGTAGGAGAACCCGCCGGGAAGCACCACCGCGTCGACGCCGCGCAGGTCGGCGTCGCCGTGCCACAGGGCGACGGCCTCACCTCCCGCGAGGCGGACGGCGCGCTGGGCGTCGCGGTCGTCGAGGCTGCCGGGGAACGTGACGACACCGATCTTCACTCCCCCAGACTACGTGGGGCCGGGCGCGTCCTCGAGGCGCTCGTCGATCGACCAGGGGCCGTGGCGCATGGGCGGCTGCCCGTCGGTCATCTGCTTGATGAGCGAGCCGTCGGCCCAGACCAGCTGCTTTTCCAGGTGGACCACCGTGCCGACCTGCTCGCGGCTGGTGAACTCCACCTTGTCGACGAGCGCGCGCATCAGCTGGATGCCGCGGCCGCCCTCGGCGCTGCCCTCGGCGATCGCGTGCCCCCGGTCGCTGCCGTCGAAGGCCTCCCCGCGGTCGATCACCTCGATGACGCACAGGTCGCCGTCGATGCCGGCCGACACCTCGTACTCCTCGCCGTGGGTGGCGTGGTCGAGCACGTTGGTGCAGGCCTCGGTGAGGGCCACCTCGATGTCGGCGATCACCTCGGCGTCGATGCCCAGGACCTGCATCGAGCTGCGCAGCACGCTGCGCACGACGGGCACGGACAGCTCGTCCCGCGGCAGCGCCAGCGTCAGCTTGATCTCCACGAGGGCCCTCTACCCGATCGCGCCGTCGTGAACGCCGCCCGGCACGGACCCTGCCGTCCGGGTCAGGCCAGACGGACCGAGAAGTCCTCGATGACCGGGTTGGCGAGCAGCACCTCGGCCATCTTGGCCACCTGCTCGAGCGCCTCGTCGGGGCCGGCGGCGTCGACCTCGACCTCGGCGTGCTTGCCGATGCGCACGCTCACCGGCGCGGCGAAGCCCAGACTGGGCAGCGCGTTGGCCACCGCCTGGCCCTGGGGATCCAGGATCTCCGGCTTGAGCAGGATGTCGACGACGACCTTGTGCACGGGCATGCGGCGAGGCTACCGAGCCGTCGGGACGGCCGGCCTGGCCAGGAGCCGGGAGCCGACCCGCAGGACGCCGGCACGCCGGTCCCGGACCGGGCATCAGGCGTCGCCGGTGCGACCGACGTCACAGCCGGCGCGTCCTCCGGGCCGGCCGGGAGCGGCGGGCCGGCCGCTCCCGGCGGCGTCAGCCCTCGCGCAGGTAGCTGTCGAAGCTGCTGCCGGTGAGCCGCTCGTAGGCCTCGACGTACTTGGCCCGCGTGCGCTCCACGACGTCCTGCGGCAGCTCCGGCCCGGGGGCCGTCTTGTCCCAGCCGGACTGCGCCAGCCAGTCGCGGACGTACTGCTTGTCGAAGCTGGGCTGCGCCCGCCCCGGCGACCAGCCGTCGGCCGGCCAGAACCGCGACGAGTCGGGGGTCAGCACCTCGTCGCCGAGCGTGAGCACGCCGGCGGAGTCGTGGCCCAGCTCGACCTTGGTGTCGGCCAGCAGGATGCCGGCCCGCTCGGCGACCTCCAGCCCGCGCCGGTAGATCGCCAGGGTCACGTCACGCAGCTCGGCGGCCAGCTCCGCGCCGACCTGCGCGACCACCTGCTCGTAGGAGAGGGGCTCGTCGTGCTCGCCCACCGGCGCCTTGGTCGACGGGGTGAACAGCGGCGCGGGCAGGCGCGAGCCGTCCTGGAGCCCGGGCGGCAGCGCGATGCCGGAGACCACGCCGGTGGCGCGGTAGTCGGTGAGCCCGCCGCCGGTGAGATAGCCGCGGGCCACGCACTCCACCTGCACCATGTCCAGCCGGCGGCACAGCATCGACCGCGGCCGGTCGGCGCCCGCGGGCAGCGGCCCGTCGACCAGATGGTGCGGCACGACGTCGGCCAGCTGCGCGAACCACCAGCGCGACAGCCCGGTCAGCACCGCGCCCTTGTCCGGGATGACGGTGGGCAGCACGACGTCGTACGCGCTCAGCCGGTCGCTGGCGACCAGCAGCAGGTGCTCGTCGTCGACCTCGTAGACGTCGCGGACCTTGCCGCGGGCGAGCAGCGGCAGGTCGATCACGTCAGCGCCGCGAGCCGCTCGAACACCGGCGCCAGCCGCTCCAGGTAGCGCTCCGGCCGGCAGACCTCGTCCAGGCGCGCCTCGTCGAGCTCCTTGCCGGCCTCCTGCGCCTCGGCCGTGAGGGTGGCGCGAAACGGCGTGCCGGTCTCCCAGGTCTTCATGGCCGCGCGCTGCACGAACGCGTACGCGTCCTCGCGCGAGAGCCCGCCCTCGACCAGCTCGAGCAGCACCGTGGAGGTGTAGATGAGCCCGCCGGAGCTCTCCAGGTTGGCCCGCATGCGGTCGGCGTCGACGACCAGGCCGGTGACCAGGCGGGTGGTGAGGTGCAGCAGGTAGTCGGTGCCGACGGCGGCGTCGGGCAGCGCGATCCGCTCGGTCGAGGAGTGGCTGATGTCGCGCTCGTGCCAGAGCGGGATGCCCTCCATGACCGGCACGACCTGCGCGCGCACCACCCGGGCCAGGCCGGCGATGCGCTCGCTGGCGATCGGGTTCTTCTTGTGCGGCATCGCCGACGAGCCCTTCTGGCCCTTGCCGAACGGCTCCCACAGCTCCCGCACCTCGGTGCGCTGGCCGTGCCGCACCTCGAGCGCGAAGGCCTCGCACACCGTCGCGATCACGGCGAGCGCGGACACCCACTCGCTGATGCCGTCGCGGATCACCACCTGCGTCGCGGCCGGCGCGGGCGTCAGGCCGAGGCGGGAGGCGACCGCCTGCTCGACCGCCGGGTCGATGTTGGAGTACGTGCCGACCGCACCGCTGATCTTGGCGACGGCGACGGCCTCGCGGGCCCGGCGCAGCCGGTCGCGGCTGCGCGCCATCGCGAACGCCAGGTCGGCGACCCGGTGGCCCCAGGTCGTCGGCTCGGCGTGGATGCCGTGGGTGCGGCCGACCTTGACGGTGTCCTTGTGGGTGAGCCCCAGGTCGCGCATCGCGGCGACCAGCGCGTCGGCCTTGGCCAGCAGGATGTCGGTGGCCTCGACCAGCTGCAGCGCGAGCGCGGTGTCCAGCAGGTCGCTGCTCGTCATGCCGAAGTGCACGTACGCCGCCGCCTCGCGCGGCTGCGTGTTGTCCGCCCAGGCGGACAGGAAGGCGATGACGTCGTGCTGGGTCACGGCCTCGATCTCGGCGACCGCCTCGGGAGTCGGCGGCGCGGCGGCCCGGACCGGCTCCACGGTGTCCGCCGGCACGACACCTGCCGCGGCGTGCGCCTCCAGGACGAGCACCTCGACCTGGCACCACAGCTCGTACTTGTGGGCCTCGCTCCAGACCCGGCCCATCTCGGGCAGGGTGTACCGCTCGATCACGTGCGCTCCTCGGGGGTAGGCACCGAGTCTCCCAGAGACACCTCGCCGCGCTGCGCCCGGAGGGCGATGTCGGTACGGCTGTGCGACCCGCGCAGCCGCACCGCGGACACGCCCTCGTAGGCCAGCGCCCGGGCCTGGCCCAGGTCGTCCGCGACCGCCGTGACGGACAGGACGCGGCCGCCGGAGCTGACCACCCGGTCGCCGTCGCGGCGGGTGCCGGCGTGCAGCACGTCGACGCCGGGCGGCAGCGCGCCGATCGTGATCTCGTCACCGGACGCCGGGGCCGCGGGATAGCCCTCGGCGGCGATGACGACCGTGACGGCCGCCCCCTCGCGCCAGGCCAGCGGCGGGTGGTCGGCCAGCGTGCCGGTCGCCGCGGCGCGCAGCAGCCCCGCCAGCGGGGAGTCCAGCAGCGCCAGCACGACCTGCGTCTCGGGGTCGCCGAAGCGGCAGTTGAACTCGATGACCTGCGGGCCGCGGGCCGTCATCGCCAGGCCGGCGTAGAGCAGCCCGGCGAACGGCGTGCCGCGCTCCCGCATCGCGTCGACGACCGGCTGCAGCACCTCGCGCTGGATCTGCGGCACCGCGTCGGCGGGCAGCCACGGGAGCGGGGCGTAGGCGCCCATGCCCCCGGTGTTGGGGCCGGTGTCCTGGTCGAACACCCGCTTGAAGTCCTGCGCCGGGAGCAGCGGCACGACGGTGGTGCCGTCGGTGACGGCGAACAGCGAGACCTCGGGGCCGTCGAGAAAGTCCTCCACCACGACGCGGGCTCCCGGAGCGCTCAGCACGTCGCGGGCGAAGGCGGTGGCCACCTCGAGGTCGGACCCCACGTGCACGCCCTTGCCGGCGGCCAGCCCGTCGGCCTTCACGACGTACGGCGCGACCGCCTGCGCGAGGTGCGCGGCGCAGGCCTGGGCGTCGTCGAACACCCGGGCGGCCGCCGTGGGAACCCCGGCCTGGGCCATGACCTCCTTGGCGAACGCCTTGCTGCCCTCGATCCGAGCCGCCTGCGCGGAGGGCCCGAAGACCGCCACACCGGCGTCCCGCAGCGCGTCCGCGACGCCGGCGACGAGCGGCCCCTCCGGACCCACGACGACGAGGTCGGCGGCCAGCTCGCGCGCCAGCGCGGTGACGGCCGCCGGGTCGGCCGGGTCGACCGGCGCGGTGTCCGGGGTTCCGGCGTTGCCCGGGGCGACCACCACCCGGGTCACCGACGGGTCGCGAGACAGCGCGAGGGCGAGGGCGTGCTCGCGGGCACCGGCACCGAGGACGAGGACGATCACGCGGACGACGCTAGCCGGGCCCGGCGGGACCCGGCTCAGTCGGGCAGGCTCAGGACCCGGGCGTGCAGGACCTTGCGCTGGTGCAGCGCGCAGCGCAGGGCCCGGTGCAGGCCGTCCTCGAGATAGAGCTCGCCTCGCCACTGCACGACGTGGGCGAACATGTCGCCGTAGTAGGTCGAGTCGTCGTCGAGCAGCAGCCCGAGCTGCAGGGTGCTCTTCGTGGTGATCAGGTGGTCCAGCTGCACCTGGCTCGGGGGGATCGCGACCCAGTCCCTGAGCGAGGTCCCGTGCTCGGGATAGGGGCGGCCGTCCAGGACCCCCTTGAAGATCACAGCAGCGGGCGCAGCTGCAGCGTCTGCTCCCTGTCCGGGCCGATGCCCACGGAGCTGATCGGCGCTCCGGACATCTCCTCGACCGCCCTGACGTAGGCCTGGGCGGCCTTCGGCAGGTCCTCCAGGCTGCGCGCGCCGGTGATGTCCTGCGACCAGCCGTCGAGGTACTCGTAGACGGGCTTGGCGTGGTGGAAGTCGCTCTGGCCCATCGGCATCTCGTCGAAGCGCGTGCCGCCGACCTCGTACGCCACGCAGACCGGGATGCGCTCCCAGCCGGTCAGCACGTCGAGCTTGGTGAGCACGAAGTCGGTGACGCCGTTGACGCGGGCGGCGTAGCGGGCGATGGGGGCGTCGTACCAGCCGCAGCGCCGCGGGCGGCCGGTCGTCGTGCCGTACTCGTGGCCCTGTGCCCGCAGCCGCTCGCCGTCCTGGTCGTGCAGCTCGGTCGGGAAGGGCCCCTCGCCGACGCGGGTCGTGTAGGCCTTGACGACCGCGATGACCTTGTCGACCCGGGTCGGCGGGATGCCCGACCCGGTGCAGGCGCCACCCGCGGTGGCGCTGGACGAGGTGACGAACGGGTAGGTGCCGTGGTCGACGTCGAGCAGCGTCGCCTGGCCGCCCTCGAGCAGGACCGTCTCGCCGCGGTCGAGCGCCGCCGTCAGCAGCAGGCCGGTGTCGGTGACCATCGGCGCCAGCCGGTCGGCGAAGCCGAGCAGCTCCTCGACGACCGCGTCGACCGTGACGGCCTTGCGGTTGTAGACCTTGACGAGAACCTGGTTCTTGAGCTCGAGCGCGCCCTCGACCTTCTGGCGCAGGATCTTCTCGTCGAACAGGTCCTGCACGCGGATGCCGACCCGGTTCATCTTGTCGGCGTACGTCGGGCCGATTCCGCGCCCGGTCGTGCCGATGCGGCGGTTGCCGAGGAACCGCTCGGCGACCTTGTCGAGGGTCCGGTTGTAGGACGCGATGAGGTGGGCGTTGGCGCTGACCACCAGCTTGGAGGTGTCCACCCCGCGGGCCTCGAGCGCGTCGATCTCCTCGAACAGCACGCCGAGGTCGACCACGACGCCGTTGCCGATGACCGGCGTGCAGCCGGGGCTGAGGATGCCGCTCGGCAGCAGGTGCAGGGCGTAGGTGTCGTCGCCGATGACCACCGTGTGGCCGGCGTTGTTGCCGCCGTTGAACTTGACGACGTAATCCACCCGGTCGCCCAGCTGGTCGGTGGCCTTGCCCTTGCCCTCGTCGCCCCACTGGGCGCCGATGAGGACGAGTGCGGGCATGTGCGCGCTCCTGTGCTGCTGTCCGCCTCGCGGACACGGCGAAGCCCCTGGCGCAGGTCGCGCCCGGGGCTCTTGCGCGGCGAGCCTAGCGGAGGGAACGCTGCCCGTATCGTCGATCCATGGCACGCATCCCCGGCATCGACAGCGTGTGGGCCCTTCTGCAGGCGCAGACCGAGGCGCTCGCGTCGCTTCCCGAGGTCGTCACGTCGCTGACCCAGGCGGTGCGCGGGCTCGGCGACACCGTGGTCCAGACCCGCGAGACGATCCAGGCGGTGCAGCGACTCGCCGTGCGCCTGGACGCGCTCGTCGAGGAGCTGGAGGAGCCGCTGCGGGCGCTGCGGCCGGGCCTCATGCGGCTCGCCGAGGTGCTCGACGACCCGATCATCGGGGAGGTCCCGGACACGCTGCGGCAGATCCAGAGCGACGTGCTGCCGGTGATCCGCACGCTGGCCGAGACCCACGAGAAGGTCGCCTTCATCGCCGGCTCGACCGACCGCATCATGACCTTCGTCGACGAGACCAGCCGGACCTTCGCCAGCCTGCCGGGCGCCGGCCTGCTCGGGCGCCGGCGCGCGGCCGGCGGCCCGGTGCCGCCCCGGGTGATCACCGTCGAGCAGGGGACGCCACACGTGCCGCGGCCACAGCCGGGAGATCAGCCGGGAGATCAGCCGGAGAGCTGAGCCTTCGCGCTCGGGTCGCTGTCGTGCAGGAACTGCTCGATCCGCTGCGCCTCGTCCGCCTCGTCGATCGCGGCGGCGGCCCGGCCCAGGGCGTGCAGCGCACGCAGGAACCCCTGGTTCGGCGCGTGCGAGAACGGCACCGGCCCGTAGCCCTTCCACCCGGCGCGCCGCAGCGCGTCCAGGCCGCGGTGGTAGCCGGTGCGGGCGTACGCGTAGCTCTCCACGACCGCACCGCGGGCGAACGCCGCATCGGCCAGCGCCGCCCAGGCCGCGCTGGAGGTGGGGAACTGCGCCGCCACCTCGGCGGGCTCGCGGCCGGCCTCGAGGAGCTCGCGCGGCCCGCGCTCATCGGGGAGCAGGGTGGGAGGCGGCCCGCCGAGCAGGTCCTTGCCGGAAAGACTTGTCATGAGGGCAGGATGCCGCATGACCGTTCCTGAGCCCGCCGGCCGCCTGCTTCCCGTCCACGACACCCACCTCTACGTCGTCGAGCGGGGGCCCGAGGACGGGCTGCCGCTGCTCGTCCTGCACGGCGGCCCGGGCCTGGACCACACCACGTTCGGCGGCTACCTGGACGCGCTCGCCGACACCTACCGGCTGGTCCTGATCGACGGCCGGGCCCAGGGCCGCAGCGATCGGGACAGCGACCCGCGCAGCTGGACGCTGTCCCAGCACGCCAGCGACGTGAGCGCGGTCGCGGCGGCGATCGGGGTGGAGCGGTACGCCGTGCTCGGTCACTCCTACGGCGCGTTCGTCGCGCTGCAGCACGCCGTGGACGCTCCCGGCGCGGCCGTGGCGACGGTGGTGAGCAGCGGCGTGCCGTCGACCTCGTGGCTGTCGGCGGTCGAGGAGGGGCTGGCGGTCTTCCAGCCGGAGGACCTGCGCGAGCAGGTGCGCGCCTCCTGGGAGCGCGAGGCGTCGGTCGAGCGAGACGAGGACGTGCTGCCGCTGTTCGTCGACCAGCTGCCGTGGCACTTCGCCGACCCGCGCGACCCGCGGATCGCCTCGCTGGCCGCGGGACTGACGCACCTGCGCGGCTCCGCGGCCGTCCTGCGGGCGACCTCGCTGGAGGGCGGCGGGCTGTCGATCGAGGTGGCCGACCGGCTGGCCGAGGTCGCCCAGCCGGTGCTCGTCCTGGCCGGCCGGCACGACCGGACCTGCGTCCCCGCAGCGTCCGAGGCGATGGCCCAGGCGCTGCCGCACGGGGAGCTGCACGTGTTCCAGGACGCCGGCCACCTGGCCTACGTCGAGGTCACGGAGGAGTACGTGGGCGTCGTGCGCGCCTTTCTGGACCGCGTCACGGCCCCCTGAGCCCGCGCGAGGTCGCCCTCCGGGCCCACCGGTCGCGCCAGGCCGCCCGGGCCGGGTACGGCATGTCGGCCGCGATCGGGCGCAGCGCCTGCGCCTCGTCGAACAGCGCCCGGCCGGCGAGCCGGCCCGCGACCTGGCCGGAGACGGCGGTGGCGCCGAGCAGCATGTACATCACCACGACCTGGTAGCGGATCGCGGTGAGCGGGTCGACGCCGGCCAGCAGCAGCCCGGTCATCGCGCCGGGCAGGGAGATCAGCCCGACCGTCCTGACCGCGTCGATGTCGGTGACCAGCGCGGCCCGCTGAGCCAGCCGCAGGGACGGGGCGAACGCCAGCGACGCCGGCAGTCCCAGGGCCAGCCGCGCCTCCACCTGGTGGCGGCTCGACGTCGCCTCGTCGCGGACCCGGGCCAGCACCAGGCTGGTGCCGCGCATGGCCGCGGACACCACCATGCCGCCCACCGGCACGACGACCCGCGGCTCCAGGTGGATGACCTGCGCGGCCAGCAGCAGCCCGAGCGTGGAGCCGACCCCGCAGGCCAGCGCGGCCGTGGCGATGCGCTGCGCACCCGGCAGCCCGCGGGCGCGACCGGC
>JAOPWI010000398.1 GCA_025965755.1 Frankiales bacterium
GGCAGGGACTCCCCGTACGCCGCCAGGTGGAAGAACGAGTCGCCGGTGAGGACGCCCTCGCCGTGCGCGACGAGCCAGTCGTAGAGCTCGCGCTGCTGGGCCTGCGTCGGGTGCAGCTCGTCCCAGACGTCGGCGCCACGACCGGACGGACGCAGCCGAGTGAGCCGCAGCTGGGCTCCGTAGGCGTCGGCGATCTGCTTGAACAGGTCGAGCTGCCCGATGTTGTGCCGGGTGCAGACGACCGACAGCTTCGCGCTGACCCCGGCGTCCGACAGGTGCTGCAGCGCGCGCACGGCCGTGGCGTACGACCCCTCGCCGCGCACCGCGTCGTTGACCTCGGGGGTCGCGCCGTCGATGGAGATCTGGATGTCGACGTAGGAGTTGGCCGCGATGCGCCGCGCCGCCTCGGCATCGATCTTGATGCCGTTGGTGGAGAACTTCACGCCGACGTCGTGGGCCGTCGCGTAGTCCAGCAGCTCCCAGAAGTCCGACCGCACGGTCGGCTCGCCGCCGCCGATGTTGACGTAGAAGACCTGCATGCGCTGCAGCTCGTCGATGACGGCCTTGGCCTCGTCGGTGCTCAGCTCGCGCGGATCGCGCCGGCCCGAGCTCGACAGGCAGTGCGAGCAGGCCAGGTTGCAGGCGTAGGTGAGCTCCCAGGTCAGGCAGATGGGCGCGTCGAGGCCGAGTGCGAAGTGCTCGACAAGGGGGACGGCGGTCACGCGGCGCTCCTGGGCTCGATCATCGAGGTGCGGACGAGGGTGGTCAGGGCCCGGGCGTAGGTCGCGGTCTCCGCCGCACCCACGCCGGCCACGGCGAGCGCGGCCCGGGCGGACGGCTGGTCGCCGAGGGCCTGGACCGCGGCCAGCAGCCGGCGGTCCTTGAGAAAGGACAGCCGGCGGGTTCCGAAGTGGTAGAGCAGCGCGCCGAACGCCTCCGGCCGGACGGCGACCTGGGACGCGAGACCGTACGCGGCGTCCAGATCCACGCCGAGGTCCGCGTCCTGCTCCGTCATGGTCTGCTCAGGCATGGCAACCTCCCCCTCCGGTGACCGGCGCCACAGTAACGGCACCGAGTGCCGTTGGGAAGCGGGGGTCCGGCCCAGCGTGACAGGAGGCCGATGACCGAGCCCCGACCGGGTCGGCCGGCGGTCACGTCGCGGGCCCAGCTCGAGCAGGTCGCGCTCGCGCTGTTCGCCAGCCGCGGGTTCGAGGCGACGACCGTGGAGGACGTCGCGGCCGCCGCCGGCATCGGTCGCCGCACCTTCTTCCGCTACTACGCCAGCAAGAACGACGTCGTGTGGGGCAACTTCGAGAGCGGCCTGCAGGACATGCGCCAGCTGCTGGCCGCCTCGCCGGACGACGTGCCGCTCATGGAGTCGCTGCGCACCGCCGTGCTGGCCTTCAACCGGCTCGACGCCGGAGCCGAGCCGTGGCACCGCCAGCGGATGGCGCTGATCCTGCACGTGCCGGCGCTGCAGGCCCACTCCACGCTGCGCTACGCCGCCTGGCGCGACGTGGTCGCCGAGCACGCCGCCCGGCGGCTGGGACTGCCGCCGCGGGCCCTGCGCCCGCGCCTGGTCGGCTACGCGCTGCTCGGAGCGGCGGTCGCGGCGTACGAGCAGTGGCTGGAGGAGCCGGGCCACGATCTCGAGGCGCTGCTGGACGAGGCGGTGCGCACCGTCGCGCGCGGGCTCGACGCCTGACCCCGGGGACGGGACGCGCAGCGGGGTGTCGCGGGCTCCCGCCGCCGCGGTGCCGGACACCCGGCACCGCGGGAACCGGCGTCAGACGTCGACGACCTTCAGCGCGCGGGTCGGACAGGCCCGCGCCGCCTTGCGCGCCGCGTCGACCTGGTCGGCCGGCACCGGGTCGGCGAGCACCACGAGGTCACCGTCGTCGGTGATCTCGAACAGGTCGGGGGCGACCATCTCGCAGGTGCCGGTGCTGGCGCACAGGCCGAGGTCGACCTGGACGTGGGCCGCAGCGGTCACCGCTGCCCCGTCACGCGCACGGGCAGCCGCTTGATGCCGTTGATGAACGACGAGCGGAGCCGGTCGGGCTCGCCGACGACCTCGAGGTCGGGCATGTCCTCGAACAGCACCCGGAACGCCACCGCGATCTCGCGACGGGCGAGGTGGCTGCCGAGGCAGAAGTGCGGGCCGGGCGCGCCGAAGCCGAAGTGCTGGTTGTCCTCCCGGGTGACGTCGAAGACGCTCGGGTCGGTCGCGAACGCCCGCTCGTCCCGGTTGGCCGAGTTGTAGAACATGAGGAACTTGTCGCCGGCCTTGAACTGCTGGCCACCGAGCTCGACGTCCCGGGTGGCGGTGCGCCGCATCCAGGTCACCGGCGACGCCCAGCGCACGATCTCCTCGACGGCCGTCTTGGTGACGCCCTCGACGTCGGCCAGCCACGCGGCCTTCTGGTCCGGAAAGCGGTGCAGCGCGTAGACGCCGTGGGTGATGGCGGTGCGGGTCGTCTCGTTGCCGGCCACGCACAGCAGGATGAAGAACGATCCGATCTCCTGGTCGCTGAGGCTCTCGCCGTCGACCTCGGTGCGCACCAGCGCGGACGTCAGGTCCTCCGTCGCCGTGACGCGGCGCTCCGCGGCGAGCCGCTGCATGATCCCGGCCAGCGCGCCGCCGGCCTCGAGCAGCATCGTCAGCGCCTTCTCGGCGTCGTCGCCGATGACCTCCGGGTCGCCGCCGGCGAGGATGATGTTGGTCGCGTGCAGGACCGTCGGGCGGTCCTGCTGCGGAATGCCCATCATGTTGCAGACGATCTCCAGCGGCAGCGGCGCCGCGATGTCCTCGACCAGGTCGAAGGTGCCGTCGCCGGCCTCCGCCTTGGCCCGTGCCTTGGCCACGATGTCGCGGGCCAGCACCTCCACGCTGTCGACCAGCGTCTCGAGCTGCTTGGGCGTGAACGCCTTGCTGACGATGCGGCGGATCTTGGCGTGCCGCGGGTCGTCCATGCTGATCATGGAGCCGAAGAACTCCATGAGGTCCGGCGGCAGGTCCGCGATGGAGGTGGCTCCCTGGCCGGAGCAGAACAGCTCCGGCTGGCTGCTCACGGCGTCGATGTCGGCGTGCCGCACGAGGGCGTAGTAGCCGGGGCCCTGCGCCATGAAGGGGACCTCCGGCTCCTCGAAGAAGCCGTAGGGCTTGTCGCGGCGCAGCGCCGCGAAGGCAGCCTCGCGCTGCTCGGGCGGCAGCGCCCAGAACTCGATGTCGGAGAGGTCGATGGACTCGACCTCCGGCGGCGTCAGCGACACGGTGCGTTCCTCTCGATGGTGCGGTCAGCCCTGCAGGTGTGCGGGTCACGGGGCGGGTTCCGGTTCGGTGACGCCCCGAGAGGCGGCCGGCACGAGCGGGTCGGCCTGCACCAGGGCCGCACGATGCCCATCGCCCCCCGGGCGACGTGGACGACGCCCGCGGTCGGGTGGGTGACGACCGGCCCGGTCGCCGTCAGCGCGTCGACGCAGCCGGTGCCGAGCCCCACGAGGGACCGCGCCAGGAACGTCGACACTGGGCTCCTCCCCGGCGGCGCGCGGCGGACCGCGGCCCGGGCCGGGCTGTGGTTCCGATCACACCAACGAGCCAGACGTTAGCCGGGTACGGGACACTTGTCACCGACCTACGTGCAGACCTGCCGGGAAGTTGCCGCCCTCCTCGGCGGGCTCCCGCGGGCCGAAGCCGGCCACCAGCTGCTCGCGCGACTGCGGCCACAGCCGGCGGATCTGGCGGTCGCTCGCGACCGCGCGCAGCAGCCACAGCCCGCGGATGGTGGCGGTGGCGGTGGCCATGAGCCCGCGAAAGTCGGGACGCTCCACCAGGGCCGGCGCCACCGTCGCCGCGGTGCGGGCCAGCGTGCGGGCGACCGCGTGGTCGAACTCGACCAGGTGGGCCCGGAGCTCCGGGTCGGTGCGGGACGCCACGAACAGCTCGAGCAGCGCGGTCGACGCGGGCCCCGCGTAGACCTCCCACAGGCGGTTGAGCAGCAGCTCGTACTGCTCCTGCTCGCCGGCCACATCGCGCAGCGGCTGGGCGACCATCTCGGCCACGAGCCGGTCGGTGAGGTGCCCGAGCGCCTGCACCACGAGGTCGGCCTTGGTGGCGAAGTAGTGCGCCTGCGCCCCCCGGCTGACCCCGGCGCGCAGGACCACCTGGCCGGTGGTGAGGCGCGCATAGCCGACTTCGACGAGCACCTCGAGGGTTGCCTCGAGCAGGGCGCCGCGGGTGGAGGCGCGGCGCTCGGCCTGCGTGCGGCGGCGGGGAGCCGGCTCGGGAGCGGGCCCCGGCGGTCGGGCAGGGGTCGTCGTCACGGGGTCGCCTTCCACGTCTGGGCCCTACGGTCCGCGACCGCCGCGGGGTGCGCGCCGGGAGCGAGACGGCCAACTTACCTGCACAATCGCAGGTATGCGGCCCTGTCCCGGGCGGCGGGCGTCAGTGGAAGGTCAGGCCACCATCGACCACGAGGGTCGCGCCGGTGATGTAGGAGGAGGCGCCGCTCAGCAGGAACGCCACGGCGCTGGCGATCTCCTCCTGCTCGCCCAGCCGGCCCAGCGCGGTCGTCGCGGCGACGACGTCCTGGAACTCCTTGGGGTACTCGTCGGCCATCTCGCTCGGGATCAGGCCCGGTGCGATCGCGTTGACGCGGATGCCCTTGCGACTGCCCCACTGCATCGCCAGGTCGCGGGTCATGCCGAGCAGGCCGGCCTTGCTCGCGGCGTAGCCCGCCTGCGGGACCGGGAACGGGTGCAGGCCGAGCACGCTGCTGATGTTGACGATGGCGGAGTCCCGCGGCGCCACCCGGCCGAAGGCCTGCGCGCACCAGTAGGCGCCCGACAGGTTGATGTCCAGAACGCGGCGCCACTCCTCCGGCGCCTCCCGGGTGGCCGGCGCGGCAGTGCCGATGCCGGCGTTGTTGACCAGCCCGTGCACCGCGCCGAACTCCGCGACCGCCGCCTCGACGAGCGCGGCGCACTGCTCCTGCACGCTGACGTCGGTCGCGACCGTCAGCGCCCGGCGCCCGGTGTCGCGGACCTCCTGCGCCACGCCCTCGAGCCGGTCCAGCCGCCGGGCGGCGAGCACCACGTCGGCACCCAGCGCGGCGACCTGGCGCGCCGTCGCGGCACCGAGCCCCGAGGACGCACCGGTCACGACGATGACCCTGCCGGTCAGGGAAAAGGCGTCGGTCAAGCTCATGCGGACCTCCAGAGAATGCGGGCGGGAAACGTACCGCCGAGGTGACGGGCAGCCGTCACCCCCCGGACACCCGCGCGTCGGCCGCTCCCCACCCGCGGGGGGCACGGTCGTCGTGTGCTGGTCCTCGCCCACCGCGGCCTGCCCTGTCCCGACCGACCTGAGAACACCGCCTCCGCCGTGGAGGTGGCCCGCGCCGTCGGCGCCGACGGCGTCGAGGTCGACCTGCGCCTGAGCTCCGACGGCGTGCTGGTCGCCAGCCACGACCCGGACCTGGCGCGCGTCGCCGGCCAGCCGCTGGTGGTGCGCGAGACCTCCTACCCCCGGCTGCGGGCGGTCGTACTGCCCGGGGGCCACCGGCTGGCCCGGCTCCCGGACCTGCTCGACGCGGTCGGCGGCGGGCGCATCGTGCTGGAGCTCAAGCGCAGCGACGACCCGCCGCTGCGCACCGCGCTGGCGCTGGCCGGCGAGCTGCGGTCACAGCGCCGGGCCGGCCGCCTGCACGACATCACGGTGTCGTCGTTCGACCCGGCCCTGGTGCAGGCGGTCCGCGGGCTCGGCCTGCCGGTGCGCACCGCGCTGCTCGGCGGCCGCGGCACGACGACCGTGCCCCCCGCGGGTGGGGAGCGGCCGACGCGCGGGT
>JAOPWI010000417.1 GCA_025965755.1 Frankiales bacterium
TCTTGAAGTCCATGTTGCCGCCGACGTTCAGCTGGTACGTGCGGTCCAGGATGACGCCGCGGTCCTCGAACAGCTTCGCCATGACGCGGTGCGTGATGGTCGCGCCGACCTGGCTCTTGATGTCGTCGCCGACGATCGGGACGCCGGCGGCCTCGAACTTCGCGGCCCACTCCGGCGTGCCGGCGATGAAGACCGGCAGCGCGTTGACGAAGCCGACCTTGGCGTCGATGGCGCACTGCGCGTAGAAGCGCGCGGCGTCCTCGGAGCCGACCGGCAGGTAGCAGATGAGGACGTCGACCTCGGCGTCACGGAGCGCCTTGACGACGTCGACCGGCTGCTCGTCGGACTCGTCGATGGTCTCGCGGTAGTACTTGCCGAGGCCGTCGAGGGTGTGGCCGCGCTGCACGGTGACGTTCAGCGGCGGGACGTCGGCGATCTTGATGGTGTTGTTCTCGCTGGCGACGATGGCCTCGGACAGGTCGCGGCCGACCTTCTTGGCGTCGACGTCGAACGCCGCGACGAACTCGATGTCGCGCACGTGGTAGCCGCCGAGCTCGACGTGCATGAGGCCGGGAACGCGCGCGGTCGGGTCGGCATCGCGGTAGTACTCGACGCCCTGGACGAGCGACGCGGCGCAGTTGCCGACGCCGACGATGGCAACGCGGATCGGCGTGCGGGTGGTGGCCATGCTGCTCCTCAGCTCTCTTCTGGATGTGCGGGGGTGGGTGCGGTGGACGGGCGAGGCGGACGGCCGGCCCGCTCGGTCTCGATCAGCTCGGTCAGCCAGCGCACCTCGCGCTCGACGGACTCGAGGCCGTGCTCCTGGAGCTGCAGGGTGTAGTCGTCCAGCCGCGAGCGGGTGCGGGCCAGCGTGACCCGGACGCCCTCACGACGCTCCTCCAGGCGGGAGCGCCGTCCCTCGAGGATGCGCACGCGCACCTCCGGGTCGGTCTTGGCGAAGAAGGCGAAGTGGACGCCGAAGGTCTCGTCCTCCCACGCCGACGGGCCTGCCTCGCCGAGCAGCTCGGCGAAGCGCTCCTTGCCCTCGGCCGTCAGCTTGTAGACGACCTTGCCGCGCCGGCCGGTCAGCGCCGGCGCGTCGGCGACGACCGCGGCGTCGCCGTCGTCCTCGGTGATCCAGCCGGCCTCGCGCATGCGGCGAAGGGTCGGGTAGAGCGAGCCGTAGGAGAAGGCGCGGAAGGTGCCGAGCGTGGCCTTGAGCCGGGCCCGCAGCTCGTAACCGTGCAGGGGTGACTCCGACAGCAGGCCCAGGACGGCGAGCTCGAGCACGGCGTCCCCCCTGCGGCACGATGCTCGGCCGATGTATCGAGGCGATACATCGCACCGGCAGGACGAACAGTACGTCGCCGGGAAACGGGGTGCAACAGGCAGGTGTCCGGCGTGTCGCGCGGGCACGCCGGCGGGCCCCCCGAGGTGATCACTCACGTGGACCTCACCGGGGCGCAGGTGAGAATGGGTGCGTGCGCAGACCTTCGTGGAAGAAGCTCGTCCTGGGCGGCCTGGGTGGCGGCGTGCTCGGTGCGGTGCTCCTGGTGGGCGCCGGCTACGCCCTGACCGACATTCCGGAGCCCTCGGAGTCGGCCACCCAGCAGGCCACCCGCATCCTGTACGCCGACCGCTCCGAGCTCGGCCGCATCGGCAAGCAGAACCGCATCGAGGTGCCGCTGGACAAGGTCTCGGACGATGCCGAGCACGCCGTGCTCGCCGCCGAGGACCGCGGCTTCTACACCGAGCCGGGCGTCAGCCCGCGCGGCATCGCGCGGGCGCTGTTCGCCAACGTGCAGGGCGGCGGGGTCGAGCAGGGCGGCTCGACGATCACCCAGCAGTACGCCAAGAACGCCTTCCTCACCAGCGAGCGGACCTTCACCCGCAAGGTGAAGGAGGTGTTCATCGCGCTCAAGATGACCCGCGAGCGCACCAAGGAGCAGATCCTCGAGGACTACCTCAACACGATCTACTTCGGCCGGGGGGCCTACGGCATCCAGGCCGCGACCGAGACCTACTTCGGCGGCGGGTCCGGCTCCGCGCAGGACCTGTCGGTCGCCCAGGCGGCGGTGCTGGCCGCCAGCATCCGCTCGCCGGCCGCGTACGACCCGGAGCGCCACCCGCAGCGCGCCAAGGACCGGTGGAACTACGTCCTGGACGGCATGGTGGCGACGGGCTGGCTGACCGCCGAGGACCGGGCGGCGCAGAAGTACCCGTTCGTCCGGTCCGCGACCAAGGACCGGGCCGAGGAGCGCAAGGGCCCCAAGGGCTACATCATCGCCAAGGTCGAGGAGGAGCTCGCGGCCAAGGGCGCCTTCACCGAGGAGCAGCTGGCCGCCGGCGGTCTCGTCGTGCAGACCACGCTGCGGCGCGAGGCGCAGGAGGCGGCCGAGCGCGCCGTCGAGGAGGTCGTGCCGGAGCCGACCGACCCGCAGACCTCCGTGCAGGGCGCGCTGGTGGCGGTCAAGCCGGGCACCGGCGAGGTCTTCGCCTACTACGGCGGGCGCTCGGGCAACGGCGGCTTCGACTACGCCAGCGACGGCCTGCGCCAGCCCGGCTCGTCGTTCAAGCCCTACGTGCTGGCGGCCGCGCTCAAGGACGGCATCAGCCTGCGCAGCCGGTTCAACGGCAACAACCTGCGCGAGTTCGACGGCCGCGCGGAGCCGGTCGAGAACTTCGACGACCGCAGCTTCGGCCGCATCGACCTGGTGAAGGCCACCGAGGACAGCGTGAACACCGTCTACGTCGACCTGGCCGACCGGATCGGGCCCGACAAGGTCGCCGAGGTGGCCCATGCCGCCGGCATCCCCGCCAGCGTCAAGCTCGCCGAGCAGGACGGCGGCAAGCCGTCGATCGACATCGGCCTCGGCCCGTACGAGGTGCACGTCATCGACCAGGCGGTCGGCTTCGCGACGTTCGCCGCCAAGGGCGTGGCCGCCGAGCCGTTCCTGGTGAAGAGCGTCCGGCAGGGCGACGAGGTCGTCTACACCGCGCGGATCCGCACCTCGCGCGCGCTCGACGAGGGCGTCGCGGCCGACACCACCTACGCGCTGCGCCAGGTCATCGAGGACGGCACCGGCACCCGGGCCCGGCTCGAGGAGCGGCCGGCCGCCGGCAAGACCGGCACGTCGAGCAACAACCGCGACGCCTGGTTCGTCGGCTTCACCCCGCAGCTGTCGGCCGCCGTCTGGCTCGGCCGACCCCGGGGCACCCTCAACGGCACGGTCGCCGAGGGAGAGGTCACCGGTGGCCGGGTGTCCGCGGCGATCTGGAAGCAGTTCATGGACGCCGCGCTCGAGGGCCAGGAGGCGCTGGACTTCCCGGCCCGGGCCGACATCGGCGAGGTGCGCGGCAGCTCCGGGGGCGCGACCGTGACCGACGGGGAGAGCGCGCGCGAGCGCCGCCGCCGCCGGTCCGCGCCGCCCGAGGTCCAGCAGACGCAGGAGGCCCTGCCGAGCCCCGCGCCGAGCCCGGAGCCCGAGCCGACCCGGCAGCAGCCCTCGCCGCAGCCCCCGCCGCCGGAGCCCTCGACGGCCCCGCCCCCGCCGCCGCAGGAGGAGCCGCCCCCGCCGGAGCAGCC
>JAOPWI010000429.1 GCA_025965755.1 Frankiales bacterium
CTGGCACGGCGTGCCGGAGCCGGCGGAGGCGCTGCGCTGGCGGGCACTGGGCTGCGACGCGGGGCAGGCCCGGGCGGTGCTCGACACCGGCGTGGATCTCGTCGCGCTGGACCCCTGGCTCGCGCAGGGCATGCCTCCCGCGGTGGCCGCCCTGCTCGTCCGCGGCGGAGCCGACCGGCCGGAGCGGCTGCGGCGCCGGTAGCCCCGGCCCGCGCCGACGCCCGGCTCCGGCGAGAGCAGCCGGGCGCGGGCGGGGGTGCTGGCTACGGGGTGACGGCGTTCTGGACCTCGTCGCCGCTCGGAATGTCGTCGCGCAGCTGGTCGACCTGGTCCGAGATCCGGTTCAGGGCGCCCTCGTTGTTGACGACGGCGGCGAGCCCGGCGAGAACGGCGCCCCCGAGCAGCAGGCCGAGGATGGCGGTCACGAGGCCGCCGATGGCCACGCCGCGGCCGTGCACGCCCGGGCGCTTGGCCATCGCGAGGCCGACCAGGCCGAGCACGATGCCGATGATGCCGAACAGGACGGCCGCCGGCGACAGGATCGCGGTCAGGGCGCAGAACAGCGCGGCGAGGCCGAACACCAGGGCGAAGACGGCCGCGGCGCTGGTCTTGTGCTTGAGCCCGCCGGAGTCACCGGGGCGCACGGTCGTGCGACCCGTCATGTGGTCCGTCACCGCCCCACCGACGGCGGTGCCGCGCTGGGTCTCCGCGAAGCGGTCGGTGCCGGTCGGAGTGATGCGGGTGGAGCCGTCGTCGAGCGCCATGGGGAGGTCCTCAGGGGGTCAGGTGTGGAAGGGCTGCACCCCCGCTGTGCCCGGGACGGGTGTCACCCGGTCGCGGTAGTCCCCTTCCCTCCGGTGTGGGGGTGCCCCACCGCGACGGGCGGGGTGTCCACCGGCGTGCCGGAGCCGTCGCGCCGGCCGTGCTGCACCGGCAGGTCGACGGGCTCGCCGCCCGCTGCGGCGGCCCACGCGGGCGTGCGGCCGGCCCAGCCCAGCACGAGCTGCGCCTCACCGGACAGCAGCCGCTGCACCCGTACGCCGCCCGTCGCGCGGCCCTTGCGGGGATACTCCGACAGCGGCGTGACCTTGACGCTGCTGACGACGCCCGGCCCGCGACCGCGCTCGGGCGGCAGCCCGGCCCCGGTCACGACCACCGGCTCGTCGGCGTCGAACAGGGTGTCGCTGGACCCGCCGAGCGCCACCGCGCTGAAGCCGACGACGTGCGCGCCGGCGGCGAGCTTCACGCCGGCCATGCCGCCGGCGCCCCGCCCCTGCGGGCGCACCAGCTCGGCCGGAAAGCGCAGCAGGTCGCCGGTCGAGGTGAAGAAGACCAGCTCCTCGGCACCGTCGGCCAGCTGCACCGCCCCGACGACCTCGTCGCCGGGGCGCAGCGCGATGACCTCGAACGCGTCGCCCTTCGCCGGCCAGTCCGGCGTCACGCGCTTGACCATGCCGGACCGGGTCGCGAGCGCGACGCCCTCGCCCTCGCTGGACAGCGTGGTCAACGCGAGCACGCGCTCGCCCTTCTGCAGCTCGACGAACTCGCTGGCCGGCGCCCCGCCGCGCAGCGACAGCGCACCGGTCGTGACGCCCGGAACGGCCGGCACGTCGAGCAGGCCGACGCGCAGCATCCGGCCGGCGGTGGTCAGGAGTCCGATCTGGCCGCGGGCGGTGCCCGGGGCGGAGGAGACGATGACGTCGTGACGCGCCCGCTTGGTGGTGCGGCGCACGTGACCCTCGTCGACCGGCGCGTCGACGGGGGTGCGGGCCAGCAGCCCGGCCGACGACAGCAGCACGTGCACCGGCTCGTCGGCCACCTCCAGGGAGGCGGCCCGGGCGGTCACCAGGGCCTTGAGGTCGCCGCCGACCAGGACGGTGCGGCGGGGGTTGCCGTGCTGCTCGGCGACGGCGGCGAGCTCGTCGGCGATGACCCGGCGCAGCACCACCGGGTCGCCGAGGATCTCGAGCAGCCCCGCGATGGTCTCCCGCAGTCCGGCCAGCTCCTCCTCGAGCTTGAGCACCTCCAGCGCGACCAGCCGGCGCAGCTGCATGTCGAGCACGTAGCCCGCCTGGACGTCGGTCAGCCCGATCTGCGCGATGAGGCGCTCGCGTGCCTCGCCGACGTCCTGCGAGCCGCGGATGATGCGCACGACCTCGTCGATGCTGGCCAGCGCGAGCAGCAGGCCCTCGACCAGGTGCGCGCGCTCCTCGGCCTTGCGCAGCCGGTAGCGGGACCGCCGCGTGACCACGTCGACCCGGTGGGCGAGGAAGACCTCGAGCAGCGCCTTGAGCCCGAGCGTGCGGGGCTGCCCGTCGACCAGCGCGAGGTTGTTGATGCCGAAGGACTCCTCGAGCGGCGTCAACCGGTAGAGCTCGGCGAGCACCGCCTGGGGGTTGAAGCCCGCCTTCACCTCGATGACGAGCTGGGTGCCGCGGTGGCGGTCGGTGAGGTCCTTGACGTCGGCGATGCCCTGCAGCTTCTTGGCGCCGACGAGCTCCTTCATCTTCGCCTTCACGCGCTCGGCGCCGACGCCGTACGGCAGCTCGGTCACGGTGATGTGCGACTTGCCGCGGGGGAGCGGACCCACGTCGGCGGTCGCGCGCATGCGCACCACACCGCGCCCGGTCTCATACGCCGAGCGCACCTCGCTCATGCCCAGCAGCTGACCGCCGGTCGGCAGGTCCGGTCCGGGCACGAAACGCATGAGCGCGTCGAGGTCGGCGTCCGGATGCGCGAGCAGGTGGCGCGCCGCGTCCACGACCTCCACCAGGTTGTGCGGGATCATGTTGGTCGCCATGCCGACCGCGATGCCGGCCGCACCGTTGACGAGCAGGTTCGGGTACGCCGCGGGCAGCACCGACGGCTGGGTGAGGCTGCCGTCGTAGTTGTCCTCGACGTCGACGGTCTCCTCGTCCAGGCCGGTCGTCAGGAGCAGCGCCGCGGGCGCCAGGCGGCACTCGGTGTAGCGGGAGGCAGCCGGTCCGTCGTCCGGCGAGCCCCAGTTGCCGTGGCCGTCGATGAGCGGCACCCGCATGGAGAAGGGCTGCGCGAGGCGCACCATGGCGTCGTAGATGGCGCTGTCGCCGTGCGGGTGGTACTTGCCCATGCAGTTGTGGACAGCCACGCCCTCGGCGAGGAAGCAGTGCTCGTCGGAGTCGATCTGGATGTCGTAGGTCGCCACCGGCTCGGCCTCTGCGGTGACGCTGGCCACGTGGACGACGAGCTGCCCGGGCAGGTGGTCCTGCTCCGCAGCGAGCGGCGATCCGGTCGCGGTGCCGCGCGGGTCCTGCTGCCCCCCGGCGCCCGTCGTGAGCTCCAGAGCCGCGCGCAGGCGCGGGACGGTGGTCCAGGGCAGCAGCAGGCAGGCGAGCGCGAACGCGTCGCGCCCGGTGACGCACACCACCCGCTCCGGCGCGGCGCCGTCGTCGCCGGCCGGCTGCTGAACGCCTCGGACACCGAGGCCGGAGAGCACCGCCTGCACCTGCTGGGCGAGGACCGGGCTCGCCGTCGCGAACACCAGCTCGCCGGCCGAGCAGCCCGCGCCGCCGGCAGCGTCCAGCAGGCCGGCGAGGAAGGGAGCCCAGGCCGCGCGGTCGGTCACGACGCAGAGGGGAATTCGCCGGCATGCGCCGGCCGGGCGTACCAGCTGCAGCGTCGGCTCGTGCCGCTCGAGGGTCAGCACCTGCGGAGCGGGCTGCGCCGGCTCGGGGGTGGAAGCCGCGCAGGACAGCCCGATGCTGTCGGCCCACCGGCGTACGGCCTCCAGCGGCTGGCGGTCCGCCAGGCCGATCCGCACGCGGCCGTCGGCCGGCCGATC
>JAOPWI010000434.1 GCA_025965755.1 Frankiales bacterium
GACGGCGCCGGGTCGACCCACGGCTGGCTCGCGCAGCAGCCGACCGGCCGGCCGGGCCCGGCCGCGGAAGCCACCCGGCTGGCCCGCCGGCCGCTGCTGCGTGCCCCAGTGTCCGCCGGGCAGATCAGCGCGGACACCGCCGACCTGGTCGCCACCGCACGGGACCGGCTGCCCGACCCCGTCGAGGACGACCAGCTCCTCGGAGTGCTGCGCGACGGCATTGCGGCGCTGCTCGTCGACCGCAGCGTCGATCCGGCCGTGATGGAGGCCCTGGCGGATCAGGCACTCGCTGCGGTCGGGCTCGATCCGGCGCAGCGGCTCGAACCGGCGTGCGTGCTGCTCGCCCAGCACCTGCCACCGACGACGCTGGCCCACCAGCTCCGGACCCTCATCGACGCGCTGCAACCCGAACAGCTCGCCGAGCAGACCCGGCAGGCCTGGCTGGACCAGGCCCTGCACATCCGCACCCTGTCCGGCCTCGGCGTCGAGATCCGCATCCGCCTCGACGACACCCTCGGACAGCTCACCGACGACGCCCTCGTGGCCCGCCTGCCCGACGACGCCACCGCCATCGCCATCGCCATCCTGGCCGCCCTGGACCGCGGCACCAGCCTCACCGGCGTCCTCACCGACGTCCTCACCGACGTCCTCACCGACGTCCTCGCCCCCGGCCGCAGCCGCAAGCGCGCCACGGCACCCGAGGCCGGCGACACCAGGGCGGCCGACACCGACGGAGCCGAAGCCGACGCCGAGGCGGCTCACCGACCGGGCTGCCGGCCCGTCGCGCAGGAGCCAGTGGCACGAGGCCGTCCATCGCCACCGACCCGGTCACCGCCTGTCGCCCGGGCGGACGGTAGCTAGTGTCCGCGGGGTGATCTCCGCCACCTTCCGCCCGATCGTCCTGCTGGCCGAGGAGCTCGCCCCGTCCGTCGTCGCCGCCCTCGGCGACGACCTCGAGGTGCGCGAGGTCGACGGCACGGACCGCCCGGCGCTGCTGGCAGCGCTCGCCGACGCCGCGGCGGTCGTGGTCCGCAGCGCGACCCAGATCGACGAGGAGGCGCTGGCCGCGGCGCCCAAGCTGCAGGTCGTCGCCCGCGCCGGCATCGGGCTCGACAACGTCGACGTCGCCGCAGCCACCGCCCGCGGCGTGCTCGTCGTCAACGCGCCGCTGTCCAACGTGGTGAGCGCCGCCGAGCAGGCGGTCACGCTGCTGCTCGCGACGGCCCGGCACACCGCCGCGGCCAGCTCGGCGCTCAAGGCCGGGCGCTGGGAGCGCAGCCGCTGGACCGGTGTCGAGGTGGCCGACAAGACCGTCGGCGTGGTCGGGCTCGGCCGCATCGGCGTGCTGTTCGCCCAGCGGATGGCGGCGTTCGGGACGCGGCTGCTCGCCTACGACCCGTACGTCCAGCCGGCGCGTGCGGCGCAGCTCGGCGTCACCCTGGTCGACCTGGACGAGCTGCTGCGCGAGAGCGACTTCATCTCCATCCACCTGCCCAAGACCCCCGAGACGACCGGGCTGATCGGCGCGCGGGAGCTGGCGCTGTGCAAGCCCGAGGTGCGCATCATCAACGCCGCGCGCGGCGGCCTGGTCGACGAGCAGGCGCTCGCGGACGCGCTGCGCGAGGGACGGGTGGCCGGCGCCGGGCTCGACGTCTTCGTGACCGAGCCGTGCACCGACAGCCCGCTGTTCGGCTTCGACAACGTGGTCGTGACGCCGCACCTGGGCGCCTCGACGGTGGAGGCGCAGGACAAGGCCGGAATCGCGGTGGCCCGCTCGGTGCGCCTGGCGCTGCAGGGCGACTTCGTCCCGGACGCGGTCAACGTCTCCGGTGGCGGCGTGGTGGTCGAGGAGGTCCGCCCGTACCTGCCGCTGGTCGAGGGGCTCGGCCGGGTCTTCACCGCGCTCGCCCAGGGGCCGGTGCGCAGCCTGGTCGTCGAGGTACGCGGGGAGGTCACCGCGCACGGCGTGCAGGTCCTGCAGCTGGCCGCGCTCAAGGGCGTCTTCACCGGCGCGGTCGAGGAGCAGGTGACGTTCGTCAACGCGCCGGCGCTGGCGGCCGAGCGCGGGCTCGAGGTGCAGCTGATGACCGACCCCGTCAGCCCCGACCACCGCAGCCTGGTGACGTTGCGCGGCACGCGTGCCGACGGCAGCCCGGTGTCGGTCTCCGGGACGCTCACCGGGCCGCGCCAGCTCGAGCGGCTCACCGAGATCGACGGCTTCGACATCGAGCTGGTTCCGCGCGAGCACCTGCTGCTGCTGCGCTACGCCGACCGCCCCGGCGTCGTCGGCACGGTCGGCGCCATGCTCGGCGAGGCCGACGTCAACATCGCGGGCGCGCAAGTCGCCCGCGCCATCCAGGGAGGACCCGCGCTCATGGCGCTCACCATCGACAGTGCCGCTCCACCCGAGCTGCTCGACCGGATCGCCGAGGCCATCGGGGCCGACGCGGTGTGCGCCGTGGACCTGACGGCATGAGCAGCTTCTCGTCGTACGACGGCACCAAGCTCGCCTACACCGAGGTGGGGACCGGCCCGCGGCTGCTGTGCCTGCCCGGAGGCCCCGGCCGCGCAGCCGCCTACCTGGAGGACCTCGGCCGGTTGTCGGACACCCGGACGCTGGTCCTGCTGGACGGTCGCGCGACCGGCCACTCCGAGGTGCCGGCGGACCCGTCGAGCCTGCGCTTCGACAAGCTGGCGGGTGACGTCGAGGCGCTGCGCATGCACCTCGGCCTGGAGACCGCCGACGTCCTCGGCCACTCGGCCGGCTGCCTCGTCGCGCAGGCGTGGGCGTCCGCGCACCCGGACCGTGTCGGCCGGCTGGTGCTGGTCACGCCGACCAGCCGGCTGCAGGGCGGCGACCGCGGCGACGTTGCGGCCATCCGGGCGGCCCGCGCGGACGAGCCCTGGTATGCCGATGCGGCCGAGGCGCAGGCGGCGCTCGCCGACGCGCCACCCGCGCAGCAGCAGTCGCTCGTCCGCGCGACGCGCCCGTTCTTCTACGGCACCTGGGACGAGCGCACGCAGGCGCACGCCGCGACCGCCGACCGGCAGAGCAGCAAGCGGGCCGAGCTCGGCTTCGGCGCCGGCATCGAGCAGGTCGACGTCGCCGGGCTGCTCGCCGGGCTCGCAAGCGTGACCGCCCCCGTGCTGGTCGTCGGCGGCGAGCGCGACGCCCTGACCGGAGTCGACGCGGTGCACCTGGTGGCCGGCTCGTTCCCGTCCGCGCAGACGGTCGTGCTCCCCAAGGCGGGGCACTTCCCGTGGGTCGACGAGCCGGACGCCTTCCGCGCGGCCGTCGCCCCGTTCCTCCAGGCAGGTTAGGCTGCTCGCGTGACGTCGCTGAGCCTCCTGCTTATGCGCCGCGACGGGGCCCTCTCCTAGGCCGGCTCCCCGTCGCGGGCTCTCGTGCTGGCCGCACACCTGCCACTCCCGGAGAGACCCGACACATGAGCCGCCGTCCCGCCCCCGTCCCGCCCCGCCCGATGCCGTACGAGCGCTACGCGCCGTTCCCGCCGGTCGACCTGCCCGACCGCACCTGGCCCGACCGGGTCATCGACCGCGCGCCCCAGTGGTGCAGCGTCGACCTGCGCGACGGCAACCAGGCCCTCATCGACCCGATGGACGCCGACCGCAAGCTGCGGATGTTCCGCCTGCTGGTCGACATGGGTTACAAGGAGATCGAGGTCGGCTTTCCGGCCGCCAGCTCGACCGACTTCGACTTCGTCCGCCAGCTGGTGGAGCAGGACCTGGTCCCCGAGGACGTGACCATCCAGGTCCTCACCCAGGCCCGCGAGGAGCTCATCGAGCGGACGATCCAGTCGCTGGTGGGCTTCGGCGGCACCGCGCTGGTCCACCTCTACAACTCGACCAGCACCCTGCAGCGCCGCGTGGTCTTCGGGCTCGACCGCGACGGCGTCAAGGAGATCGCGGTGCAGGGCGCGCAGTGGTGCGTGAAGTACGCGGAGCAGCTGCTCGAGGGAACCGACGTCCGCTGGCAGTACAGCCCCGAGAGCTTCACCGGCACCGAGCTCGGCTACGCGCTCGAGGTCTGCGAGGCGGTCATGGACGTCTGGCAGCCGACGCCGGAGCGGCCGGTGGTGCTCAACCTGCCGGCCACCGTCGAGATGTCGACACCCAACGTCTACGCCGACCAGATCGAGTGGTTCGCCCGCGGTCTCGGCGACCGTCGCCCCAGCGTGGTGCTGTCGCTGCACCCGCACAACGACCGCGGTACGGCGGTCGCCGCCGCCGAGCTCGGCGTGCAGGCCGGTGCCGACCGCGTCGAGGGCTGCCTGTTCGGCAACGGCGAGCGCACCGGCAACGTCTGCCTGGTGACCCTCGCCCTGAACCTGTTCAGCCAGGGCATCGACAGCCGCATCGACGTCAGCGACATCGACGAGGTGCGCCGCACCGTCGAGCACTGCAACCAGCTGCCGGTGCACCCGCGCCACCCGTACGGCGGCGACCTCGTCTACACGGCCTTCTCCGGCTCCCACCAGGACGCCATCAAGAAGGGCCTGGAGGCGATGGAGCGCGACGCCGCGGCAGCGGGCGTCCCGGTCGAGCAGTTCCGCTGGGAGGTGCCGTACCTGCCGATCGACCCGCACGATGTGGGGCGGTCCTACGAGGCGGTCATCCGCGTCAACAGCCAGTCCGGCAAGGGCGGCGTGGCCTACGTGCTGCGCAACGAGCACCACCTGGACCTGCCGCGGCGGATGCAGATCGAGTTCTCCCGGGTCGTGCAGGAGGTCGCCGACGGCGAGGGCGGCGAGATCAGCGGCGCCCGCATCTGGTCGCTGTTCCAGGACACCTACCTGGAGCGCACCGGCCCGCTCGTGCTGATCTCGCAGCGGATCACCAGCGGCGACACCGACCGCATCGAGGCCGTCGTGGAGCACCAGGGGGTCCGCCGGACGCTCTACGGCGAGGGCAACGGCCCGATCGCGGCGTTCGTGCACGCCCTGGCCGAGCTCGACCTGGACGTGCGCGTCCTGGACTACGCCGAGCACGCCACCGGCGCCGGCGAGGAGGCCCAGGCCGCGTCCTACCTCGAGGTCGCCGTCAACGGCCACGTGCTGTGGGGTTGCGGCATCCGCCCGAGCATCGTCACCAGCTCGCTGCGGGCGGTCGTCAGCGCCGTCAACCGGGCCGCGGTCTAGCGCGCCCCGGCGGTCCCAGCATGTGAGACGAGCGTCTCACAGCGATAGGGTCGGTGCATGAGCACTCGGCTTGCGGTCATCGGTGGAGACGGCATCGGCCCGGAGGTGACCGCGGTCGCCCTGGACGTGCTGCAGGCCGTCCTGCCGGACGTCGAGGCGACCGCGTACGACCTGGGCGCCGCGGCGTACCGGCGCACCGGCGAGGCGCTGCCCGACAGCGTGCTCGAGGAGCTCAAGGGCTACGACGCGATCCTGCTGGGCGCCATCGGCGACCCGAGCGTTGCGCCCGGCGTGCTGGAGCGCGGGCTGCTGCTGCGGCTGCGCTTCGCGCTGGACCACCACGTCAACCTGCGGCCCGTGCGGCTGTACCCGGGCGTGACCAGCCCGCTCGGCGACGTGCCGATCGACATGGTGGTCGTGCGCGAGGGCACGGAGGGTCCGTACGTCGGCAACGGCGGCTCCATGCGCACCGGCACGCCGCACGAGGTGGCCACCGAGGTCAGCCTCAACACCGCCTTCGGCGTGGAGCGGGTCGTGCGCGACGCCTTCACCCGGGCCCAGGCCCGGCGCAAGCACCTGACGCTGGTGCACAAGACCAACGTGCTCGTGCACGCCGGGGGCCTGTGGAAGCGCGTCACCGACGCGGTCGCCGAGGAGTTCCCCGACGTCGAGCTGGCCTACCAGCACGTGGACGCGGCGTCGATGTTCTTCGTGACCGACCCGGGCCGCTTCGACGTCGTCGTGACCGACAACCTGTTCGGCGACATCCTCACCGACATCGGGGCGGCCATCGGCGGCGGCATCGGTCTGGCCGCCAGCGGCAACCTGGACGTCTCCCGCACCCACCCGAGCATGTTCGAGCCGGTGCACGGCAGTGCGCCCGACATCGCCGGCCAGGGCAAGGCCGACCCGACGGCGGCCGTGCTGTCGGCGGCCATGCTGCTGGAGCACCTGGGCCACACCGAGCTGGCCGCCCGGGTCAACCAGGCCGTGGCCGCGGACCTGGCGACCACGCCGGGCGCCCGGTCCACCGCCGAGGTGCGCGAGGCGCTGCTCTCCCGCCTGGGGTGAGCCCCTGCCGCAGTAGCGTGCAGGGCAGTCACGAGAGGGGTGCAGCGGTGGAGTTCGAGGTCCAGCCGACGGAAACGCCGGTCGAGGCACAGGCCCGCGCCGAGGTCCTGGCGGCGCCCGCCTTCGGCCGGGTCTTCACCGACCACATGGTCAGCGCCCGGTGGACGCGGGAGCAGGGCTGGCACGACGCCCGCCTGGTCCCGTACGCCCCGCTGCAGGTCGACCCCGCCTCGGTGGTGCTGCACTACGGCCAGGAGGTCTTCGAGGGGCTGAAGGCCTACCGCCAGCCCGACGGCGGCGTGGCGATGTTCCGGCCCGACCGCAACGCCCGGCGCCTCAACCTGTCCTGCCGGCGCCTGGCCCTGCCCGAGCTGCCCGAGGAGGACTTCGTCGCGGCCTGCGAGCTGCTGGTCAGGACCGACGCCGCCTGGGTGCCGGACGGCGAGGGGGCCTCGCTCTATCTGCGACCGTTCATGTTCGCCGACGAGGTCGGCCTCGGTGTGCGGCCCAGCGAGTCGGCCCGCTTCCTGGTCATCGCCTCGCCCGCCGGCAACTACTTCTCCGGCCCGCTGCGCCCTGTCTCGCTGTGGCTGTCGCAGGAGTACGCCCGGGCCGCCCCCGGCGGCACCGGCGCGGCCAAGACCGGCGGCAACTACGCCGCCTCGCTGGTCGCGCAGCAGGAGGCCATCGAGAACGGCTGCGACCAGGTGGTCTTCCTCGACGCGGTCGAGCGCCGCTGGGTCGAGGAGCTCGGCGGCATGAACCTGTTCCTCGTCCTGGACGACGGCACCCTCGTCACCCCGTCGCTGACCGGCAGCATCCTCGAGGGCATCACCCGCGACTCGGTCATCACGCTGGCCCGCGAGCTGGGGCACGCGGTCGAGGAGCGCAAGGTCGACGTCGACGAGTGGCGCAAGGGCGCGACCGACGGCCGGGTCGTCGAGGTCTTCGCCTGCGGCACCGCCGCGGTCATCACCCCCGTCGGCGCGCTGCGCTGGCCGGGCGGCGAGGCCGTCGCCGGGGACGGGCAGCCCGGGCCGGTCACGACCCGCCTGCGCAACGCCCTGCTCGACCTCCAGTACGGCCGCAGCGCCGACACCCACGGCTGGGTCCGCCGGGTCCTCTAGCCGCAGGGGTCTGGCGCGATCGGCCCGAGCGGGCCTACGGTCGCGGCCCGGCTCCCGCCGGGCCCGCATCCCGGAGGTCCCCGTGCCCGTGCTCGTCCGCGACGCGATGACGGCGGCGGTCCTCACCATCGGTCCCGCCCACACCCTGCGCCAGGCGGCCCGCCTCATGGCGGACCGGCACGTCGGCGCGGCGCTCGTCATCGACCCCGACAGCAACGGGCCGGGCATCCTGACCGAGCGGGACGTGCTCGAGGCCGTGGCCGCCGGCCAGAACCCGGAGACCGAGCTGGTGGCCGACCACCTCACCCCCGACGCGGTCTCGGCCGAGCCGGACTGGCCGATCGACAAGGCGGCGGCCGCGATGGTGGCCGGCGGCTTCCGGCACCTCGTGGTCTGTGACGGCCCGGAGGTCGTCGGCGTGCTCTCCGTGCGCGACCTGGTC
>JAOPWI010000004.1 GCA_025965755.1 Frankiales bacterium
CGGCCGCCTGCAGGACGGCGCCCGCGGCGCCGAGGGCCGCGCCGACGACGGTGGCCACGATCGTGCGCGGCCAGCGCAGCTGCAGGACCGCGAAGCGGGCCTCCTCGTCGCTGCCTCCCAGCAGCACCCGCAGCGCCCGGCCGGGGCCGACCTGGCCACTGCCGACGAGCAGGGACGCCAGCACGGCGAGCAGCAGCACCAGCGCCAGAGGCGGCAGGACCCGGCGCCAGGCCCGGCGCGGACGGACCGGGGCGGGACGGGCCCGGATGTCCGGACGGTCCTGGACGAGCACGGGGCCTCCGGCGGTCGACGTGGTTAGGTTAGGTGAACCTTAGCTCGCTGACCGAACCCGTTCACCCGGAGGACGCATGAAGACCCGCACCGCCCTGCTCGCCGCCGCCCTCCCGCTCGCTGTCCTGACCGCCTGCGGTTCCGCGGGCGCCCAGAGCGCGGGAACCGCGGCCGGCGCCCGTACGGTCCCGACCGCCTTCGGCGCTGTCGCCGTTCCCGACGCGCCGGCCCGCGTCGTCGCGCTCGGCGACACCGCCCTGGACACCGCGCTGGCCGTCGGCGTCACGCCGGTCGGCACGCTGAGCAGCCGGGGCGGCACGACCGTCTCCGCGTACCTGGCAGGCCGGGCGGGCGACGTCGCCCTGGTCGGGACGGTGGCCGAGACCAACGTGGAGGCCGTCGTCAAGGCCGAGCCCGATCTGATCCTGGCGGCCGCGGGGACGGGCCGGGCGCAGTACGACGCGCTGTCGGCCATCGCCCCGACCGTCGTGCCGCGCGTCACGGCGTTCGGCGCCTGGGAGAGCGACAGCCGCACGTTCGGCGCCGCGCTCGGCCGGGAGCAGGAGACGCAGGCGCTGCTGACCCGGCTGCAGGAGCGGGCCGCGGCCATCCGGGCGCGAGTGCCCGAGGGCGCGACCGCGGCCGTCGTCCGCTGGATGCCGACCGGCCCGCTGGTGATGTCGGGGGCGCTGATGGCCAGCCGCCTGCTCGAGCAGACCGGCCACGAGCTCGTTCCGGCCGCCCGCTTCGCCGACAAGCCGCACACCGACCCGCTGAGCCTGGAGAACCTCGGTCAGATCGATGCCGACGTGCTGTTCGTCGCCACGCTCAACGAGGAGGGGAGCAAGGCGCTCGCCCAGGCGCAGGGCCAGCCCGCGTTCGCCCGGCTGCCCGCGGTCAGGGCCGGCGACGTGACGGCGGTCGACGGCGGGGTGTGGAGCAGCGCGGCCGGCCCCCTCGCGGCCGCGAACGTCCTCGACGACATCGAGCGGGTGCGCGCCACCGGGTGAGCCGTCGCGCGGCGACTAGGCTCGGCGACCGTGCCTTCCGACCGCAGTGACGACCTCAAGGCCCTCGACGCCACCCTGACCAGCATCGAGAAGGTGCTGGACGTCGACGCCATGAAGGTCGAGCTGCGTGACCTCGAGGAGCAGGCCGGCATGCCGGGCCTGTGGGATGACCAGGACAAGGCCCAGAAGATCACCGGGCGCATGTCGGTCGTGCAGGCCGACCTCAACCGGCTGAGCAGCTACCGCTCGCGGCTCGACGACCTCGCGGTGCTGTTCCAGATGGCGGCCGAGGAGGGCGACGAGGCGACCGCGACCGAGGCCGAGGCGGAGCTGGCCGCGCTGCAGCGCGAGATCGGCAGCTTCGAGGTCCGCACGCTGCTGTCGGGGGAGTACGACGAGCGCTACGCGCTGGTGCAGATCACCCCGGGCGCGGGCGGCGTCGACAGCCAGGACTGGGCGCTGATGCTCTGGCGCATGTACTACCGCTGGGCCGAGCGGCACGGCTACGAGCTCGACGTCCTCGAGTGGCAGGAGGCCGAGGAGGCCGGCGTCAAGAGCGTCGTGTTCCAGGTCAAGACGCCGTACGCCTACGGCACGCTCGCCGGCGAGCACGGCGTCCACCGGCTGGTGCGGATCAGCCCGTTCGACAACCAGGCCCGCCGGCAGACCAGCTTCGCGATGATCGACGTGACGCCGGTGGTGGAGGCGACCGACGCGGTGGAGGTCGACGAGAAGGAGATCCGCGTCGACGTCTTCCGCTCCAGCGGCCCGGGTGGTCAGGGCGTCAACACGACCGACTCGGCGGTGCGCATCACCCACCTGCCGACCAACATCGTCGTGTCCTGCCAGAACGAGCGCTCGCAGATCCAGAACCGCGCCGCAGCCATGATCGTTCTGCAGACCAAGCTCCTGGAGCGCAAGCGCCAGGAGGAGCTCGCGGCCATGGACGCCATCCGCGGCGGCAAGGCCGACGTCGCGTTCGGATCGCAGATCCGCAACTACGTGCTGCACCCGTACCAGATGGTCAAGGACCTGCGCACCGGCGTCGAGTCGGGCAACACCGGCTCGATCCTCGACGGGGAGATCGACGAGTTCGTCGAGTCGACCATCCGCTGGCGCCGCACCTCGCAGGACGAGCCGGCCTCCTAGCGCCCGCCCGCCTCAGGCGGTCAGCAGGACCAGCAGCACCAGGCAGAGCAGCGCGGCGAGCAGGAACGGGCCCACCGGCAGCGGGTCGCCGCGACGCAGCAGCTCGCGCGACGCGCGGCAGGTCGGGCAGCGCCCCTCGGCCACGCGGCCGCCACAGGCCGCGCACACCAGGTCGTCGCTGCTCACCGCTGCTCCTCTCGAGGGGAGAAAAAGGGTCTTCCCTGGACGACGCGCCCGCACGCCGCACAGTTCCGGACCGGGTGACCGACCTAGACTCCGAGGTCGTGATCCGCCTCGAGCACGTCAGCAAGACGTACGCCGCGAGCGCCCGCCCGGCGCTCGAGGACGTCGACGTGGACATCGAGCGGGGCGAGTTCGTCTTCCTGGTCGGCTCCAGCGGCTCGGGCAAGTCGACGTTCCTGCGGCTGCTGCTGAAGGAGGAGTCGCCCACCACCGGGCGGGTCCACGTCGCCGGCAAGGATCTGGCCCGGCTGAGCCACTGGAAGGTCCCGGCGCTGCGCCGCAGCATCGGCTGCGTCTTTCAGGACTTCCGGCTGCTGCCCAACAAGACGGTCTTCCAGAACGTCGCCTTCGCGCTCGAGGTGATCGGCAAGAGCCGTCGCGACATCGCCCGCGTGGTGCCGGAGGTGCTCGAGCTGGTCGGGCTGGAGGGCAAGGACCGCCGCATGCCCGACGAGCTGTCCGGCGGCGAGCAGCAGCGCGTCGCGATCGCCCGGGCCTTCGTCAACCGGCCGATGATCCTGCTGGCCGACGAGCCCACGGGCAACCTCGACCCGGGCACCAGCGTCGGGATCATGAAGCTGCTCGACCGGATCAACCGCACCGGCACGACCGTCGTCATGGCCACGCACGACTCCGCCATCGTCGACTCGATGCGCCGCCGCGTCGTCGAGCTCTCGCACGGCCGCGTCATCCGGGACCAGTCGCGCGGCGTCTACGGCTACGGCGCCTGACCAGTCCTGCCGAACACCTCCGTACGACTGACGACAAGGACCTGAACGTGCGCGCCCAGTTCGTTCTCAGCGAGATCGGCATCGGTCTGCGCCGCAACCTCACGATGACGATCGCGGTCGTCGTCACGGTGATGATCAGCCTGTCGCTGCTCGGCTCCGGCCTGCTGGTGCGCAAGCAGGTCGAGATCATGAAGGACTACTGGTACGACCGGGTCGAGGTCTCGGTGTTCCTCTGCGGCGCGGAGAGCACCGCACCCAGCTGTGCCGGCCGGGCGATCGACCCGACGCAGCGGCAGCAGCTGCAGGCCGAGCTCGAAGGCACGCCCCAGGTCCAGCGGGTCTACTACGAGAGCAAGGAGCAGGCGTTCGAGCGCTTCCGGGAGCAGTTCAAGGACTCGCCGGACCTCGTCTCCAACGTCACCGCGGACATCCTCCCGGAGTCCTTCCGGGTCAAGCTCGACGACCCGACGCAGTTCGAGGTGGTGGCCAGCGCGTTCCGCGGCCGGCCGGGCGTCGAGGACGTGCAGGACCAGAAGAAGCTGCTCGAGCGGTTCTTCCGCGTCCTGAACGGCTTTCAGGCCGCGGCCCTGTTCGTCGCCGTGGTGCAGCTGCTCGCCGCGACCCTGCTGATCAGCAACACGATCCGGGTCGCCGCCTTCAGCCGGCGCCGCGAGACGGGGATCATGCGCCTGGTCGGCGCCAGCAACCTCTACATCCAGTTGCCGTTCCTGCTCGAGGGCGCGCTCGCCGGCCTGCTCGGTGCGGTCGCGGCGTCCGGCGTTCTGGCAGCCATCAAGGCCTTCTTCATCGATCGCCAGCTCAAGCCGGTGTTCACGCTGTTCAACTTCGTGGGCTGGGACGCCGTGCTCGCCATCGTGCCGACGCTGCTGCTCACCGGGGTCCTGCTGAGCGGTCTGGCCAGCTTCGTCACGCTCCGACGCCACCTGAGGGTCTAGCGCGAGCCTCCCCGGCCACGCGCGATCGCCGTGCGAGCCTCCGGTGCCCCCGTCCCCAGAGAGGTCCTTCCGTGCGCGTACGACGGCTCGCCGCAGCCGCCTGCCTGCTCGGCCTCGCGCTGCCCACCGTGGCCCTGCCTGACCCGCTGACCCGGCCGGCCAGCGCCCAGTGGAGGGCCCAGGAGACGCAGGAGCAGGCGCGGCAGCGCGTCGCCCAGGCCGCCGCGGACCTCGAGCACTCCAGCGCCCAGGTGCGCACCGCCGCCGCGGCGCTCGCCGAGACCGCCGCCCAGCTTCCGCTGGCCCAGCAGGACGCCGCGCAGGCGC
>JAOPWI010000005.1 GCA_025965755.1 Frankiales bacterium
CCGTCCTGTTCGTCGACGAGGTCCACCGCTTCTCCAAGACCCAGCAGGACGCGCTGCTGCCGAGCGTGGAGAACCGCTGGGTGACCCTCGTGGCCGCCACCACCGAGAACCCGTTCTTCTCGGTCATCAGCCCGCTGCTGTCCCGGAGCCTGCTGCTGACCCTCGAGCCGCTGACCGACGACGACGTCCGCTCGGTCGTCCGGCGCGCGCTGGCCGAGGAGCGGGGCCTGGGCGGCCGGGTCCGCCTCGAGCCGGACGCCGAGGAGCACCTGGTACGCCTGGCCGGCGGTGACGCCCGGCGCGCGCTGACCGCGCTGGAAGCCGTGGCGGCGTACGACGTCGTGACGCTGGAGCTGCTCGAGCAGGCGGTGGACCGGGCGGCGGTGCGCTACGACCGCGACGGCGACCAGCACTACGACGTCATCAGCGGCTTCATCAAGTCGATCCGCGGCTCGGACGTCGACGCCGCCCTGCACTACCTGGCCCGGATGTTCGAGGCCGGCGAGGACCCGCGCTTCATCGCCCGCCGGCTGGTCGTGCACGCCAGCGAGGACATCGGCATGGCCGACCCGTCGGCGCTGCAGTCGGCGGTGGCGGCCGCGCAGGCTCTGGAGCTGATCGGCATGCCCGAGGCGCGCATCAACCTGGCGCAGGCGGTCATCCACCTCTCGCTCGCGCCCAAGAGCAACGCGGTCATCGCGGCGGTCGACGCCGCGCTCGCGGACGTGCGCGCCGGGCGCACCGGGACGGTGCCGCCGCACCTGCGCGACTCGCACTACAAGGGCGCCGAGAAACTCGGTCACGGCAGCCCGGGGGGCTACCGCTACCCTCACGACTTCCCGGGAAGGGTCGTCGCACAGCAGTACGCGCCCGACCCGGTCGTCGGACGGGAGTACTACTCGCCCGGCGGCCTGGGAGTCGAGCGCGTGGCCGGAGAGCGGCTCGCGGGGCTGCGCGAGGTGCTGCGCGGCGACCGCGGGGTGGTCCCCGAGGACGTCGCCTCCGGCTTCCGTCCCCGTTGCAGGCCGGCGCCACCGACGCCCGAGGAGCTCGCGCCCCTCGAGCAGACCAAGGAGTAGGACAACGTGCTGACAGGTGGACAGGTCGCCGGACTGATCGTCGCGGTGTTCTTCGCGATCCTCGTGCTCGTGCTGTGCCTGGTGCTCATCAAGCTCGGGCGCGTCGTCGAGGAGACCCAGCGGCTGGTCGCCGGCATCACCGACAAGACGGTGCCGCTGCTGGGCGAGGTGACCACCTCGGTCACCCACGTCAACCAGGAGCTGGTCCGGGTCGACGCCATCACGTCCAACGTGCAGAGCATCTCGGCCAACGTGTCCTCGCTGACGTCGCTGTTCGCGGCCACGCTCGGCAGCCCCATCATCAAGGTCGCGGCCTTCTCGTACGGCGTGCGGCGGACCGTCAGCAAGCGCCAGCACGACGACATGACCAAGCGCGTGCGCGCGGAGCTCAAGGCCGGCCGATGACGCGGCGCCTGTTCTACGTCGCCCTCGGGGCGACCGTCGGGGTCATCGTCGTGCGACGGGCGAGCCAGGCGGCGGCGCGGTTCACGCCGGTCGGCGTGCAGAACACGCTCGCGGGCGCGTTCAGCGGCCTGGCCGAGAGCATCCGGGACTTCACCGCGGAGATGCGCGTCGCCATGGCCGAGCGCGAGGCCGAGCTGCGCGAGGGCCTGGGCCTGGACGGCAGCAATGACGCGATCGACGCGGACTCCTACCGGCCATGAGGTCCGAGGAGATCCGCCGTCGCTTTCTGAGCCACTTCGAGGGACGCGGCCACACCGTCGTGCCGTCGGCGTCCCTGGTCGCCGACGACCCCACCCTGCTCCTGGTCAACGCCGGCATGGTGCCGTTCAAGCCGTACTTCCTGGGTGAGCGCCCCGCGCCCTATCAGCGCGCCACGAGCGTGCAGAAGTGCGTCCGCACGCTGGACATCGACGAGGTCGGCAAGACGACCCGGCACGGCTCGTTCTTCCAGATGGCCGGCAACTTCAGCTTCGGCGACTACTTCAAGGAAGGCGCGATCGACCTGGCCTGGTCGCTGCTGACCGGGTCGGTCGAGGACGGGGGCTACGGCCTGCCGGAGGACAAGCTCTGGACGACCGTCTACCTCGACGACGACGAGGCGCTCGAGCTGTGGAAGCGCTACGTCCCCGAGTCGCGCATCCAGCGCCGGGACAAGGCCGACAACTACTGGCACATGGGTGTGCCCGGGCCCGGGGGCCCGTGCAGCGAGATCTACTACGACCGCGGGTCCGAGCACGGCCGTGAGGGTGGCCCGGTCGCCGACGAGGACCGCTACCTCGAGGTGTGGAACCTCGTCTTCATGCAGTACCAGCTCTCCGCCGTGCGCACCAAGGTCGACTTCGACGTCGCCGGGCCGCTTCCGGCGCAGAACATCGACACCGGCATGGGCCTGGAGCGCGTGGCGACCGTGCTGCAGGGCGTCGACAACCTGTACGAGATCGACACCAGCCGGATGATCCTCGACCAGGCCGCCGCGCTGACCGGGGTGCGCTACGGCGCCGACCCCACCGCGGACGTCCGGCTGCGCGTCGTGGCCGACCACATGCGCACCGCGGTGATGCTCATCGGCGACGGCGTGACGCCGGCGAACGAGAAGCGCGGCTACGTCCTGCGCCGCATCGTGCGCCGGGCGATCCGCGCCATGCGCCTGCTGGGCTCGGGAGAGCCGGTGGCCCGCGAGCTGGTCGGCGCGGCGATCGCGGCGATGGGCCCGCAGTACCCCGAGCTGGTCCGCGACGCGGACCGCATCCACGCGGTCGCGGTCGGCGAGGAGGCGTCGTTCCTCGAGACCCTCAGCAAGGGCGCCACCGTCTTCGACCAGGCGGTCCCGGCCGCCAAGCAGGCCGGCGGCGTGCTGCCGGGCGACGCGGCGTTCAAGCTGCACGACACCTACGGCTTTCCCATCGACCTCACCCTGGAGATGGCGGCCGAGCAGGGCCTGTCCGTGGACGAGGCCGGCTTCCGCGCCCTCATGCAGCAGCAGAAGGACATGGGCAAGGCCGACAGCAAGGCCAACAAGCTCGGCCACGTGGACGTCGCGGCCTACCGCGGGCTGCTCGACGCGGCCGGCGCCACCACGTTCACCGGCTACTCCGAGGTGCGCTCGGAGTCGGTGCTGCGCGGGCTGCTCGTGGACGGCGCGCCGGCCCAGGAGGCGGGTGAGGGCGTCCTGGTGGAGCTGGTGCTCGACCGCACGCCGTTCTACGCCGAGGGCGGCGGCCAGAAGGCCGACCGCGGCGTGCTCGTCCTGTCCGACGGCACCGAGGTGCAGGTCGAGGACGTCCAGACCGCGCTGCCCGGCCTGGTGGTGCACCGGGGCCGGGTCCTGCGCGGCGCGGCACGCGTCGGCGCGCAGGTCGACGCCCGCGTGGACGTCGAGCGCCGCCGGGCCATCTCGCGCGCCCACACCGCGACCCACCTGGTGCACAGCGCGTTCCGCGCCGCGCTGGGAGAGCAGGCGACCCAGGCCGGTTCGGAGAACAATCCCGGCCGCTTCCGCTTCGACTTCTCCTCGCCCGGCGCCGTTCCGGTGTCGGTGCTCGCCGACGTCGAGCAGGAGATCAACGAGATCGCCCTGGCCGACCTGGAGGTGCGCGCCTTCGTCACCACGCAGGAGCAGGCCCGGCGGATCGGCGCCATGGCGCTGTTCGGCGAGAAGTACGGCGACGCCGTCCGCGTGGTCGAGGTCGGCGACTACGCCCGCGAGCTCTGCGGCGGCACCCACGCCGCGCGCTCCGGCCAGCTGGGCATCGTCAAGCTGCTCAGCGAGTCGAGCATCGGCTCCGGCGTGCGCCGGGTCGAGGGCCTCGTGGGCCTGGACGCCTACGACTACCTGGCCCGCGAGCACGTCCTCATGAGCCAGCTGGCGTCGACGCTCAAGCTGCCGTCCGCGGAGGTGCCCGACCGGGTCGCGGCGACGCTGGCCCGGCTGCGCGAGGTCGAGAAGGAGCTGGCCTCGCTCAAGGCGGGCCAGGTGCTGCAGCAGGCGGCGGCCCTCGCGAGCGGCGCGACCGACGTGGGCGGCGTCGCCTGGGTCGGCATCGAGGTGCCCGCCGGCACCCCTGGCGACCTGGTGCGCAGCCTGGCGCTGGACGTCCGCGGCCGCATTCCGGCCGAGCGCCCGGCGGTCGTGCTCGTCGCGGCCGGCGGCGACCGGGTCACCCTGGTGGCCGCGGTCAACGACG
>JAOPWI010000045.1 GCA_025965755.1 Frankiales bacterium
GCCTCCCGTAGGAGTCTGGGCCGTGTCTCAGTCCCAGTGTGGCCGGTCGCCCTCTCAGGCCGGCTACCCGTCGTCGCCTTGGTAGGCCTTCACCCCACCAACAAGCTGATAGGCCGCGGGCCCATCCTCAGCCGAAAAACTTTCCACCACCATCAGATGCCTGAAGTGGTCGTATCCGGTATTAGCCCCGGTTTCCCGGAGTTATCCCAGAGCTGAGGGCAGGTTGCCCACGTGTTACTCACCCGTTCGCCGCTCCGTCATCTCCCCGAAGGGAGAGCGTCGCTCGACTTGCATGTGTTAAGCACGCCGCCAGCGTTCGTCCTGAGCCAGGATCAAACTCTCCAATAATGTATGAAGAGCGCGGCCGCCCTGACGGCGACCGCAGAAACTGGCAAGCAGCACAACGAACTGGTCGTTGAAATCTGTCTCGCCAAAGAATCCGTCAGCCACATCCCATATGGATGCAACCTCGGGGTTGAACATTTGGCACTGACTTTCAGCACGCTGTTGAGTTCTCAAGAACCAGACGCACACCGTTGCGGCTTTGCGGGCCGTTCCCGGGGCTACTCTCCTACCGTAGCAGCCGTGGCCCTGGGGCCTTTTGGCTGCTTTCCCGGCTCCTGCAGACACGACGAAGCGCACCTGCATGTGCCGGGGGCTCTCGGCCCGTCCACCTCTTCGGTGTCCGGCGCGCCTGGAGCGATGACGAAGGTACGGACCCCGACCAGCCGAGTCAAACGCCGCAGAGGTGAGGACCGCCTTCCCGCCGGCCCTCAGCGCGAGGGCTGAGCGTGGCGGGAAGGCGACCTGAGCGTGCCGGGCGCCAGAAGGTGACGCCCGGCACAGCGCCAGGTCAGCGCCAGGTCAGGGGCAGGTCAGGGCCAGGTCAGGGGCGCGGACGCTCTGCCACGGCGACGGAACGCTTGCCGCGGCGCAGGACGAGGAACCGCCCGTGCAGCCAGTCGCTCTCCACCGGCACGGCGGCGTCGTCCGTGACCTTGGCGCCGTTGAGGTAGGCCGAGCCTTCCTTCACGGCCCGGCGCGCCTCGGAGCGGGACAACCCCAGAGCGCTGCTGAGCAGCTCGACGTAGGGGGGCACGTCACCCGGGACCGCCACGGACGGCGCCTCGGCCAGGGCCGCGGCCAGGGTCCGCTCGTCCAGCTCGGCCAGGTCCCCTCCCCCGAACAGCGCCGCGCTGGCGGCCTGCACCCGGCCCACCTCCTGCGGGCCGTGCACCAGGGCCACCAGCTCACAGGCCAGCCGGCGCTGCGCGGCGCGCTCCTGCGGACGCTGCACCGTCGCCTCGTCGAGTGCCTCGACCTCCTCCTGGCCGACGAAGGTGAGCAGCCGCAGGTGCGTGCCGGCGTCGCGGTCATCGACGTTGAGCAGGAACTGGTAGAGCGCGTACGGCGTGGTCATGTCCGGGTCGAGCCAGACGTTGCCTCCGCCGGTGCTTTTGCCGATCTTGCTCCCCGAGGAGTCGGTGACCAGCGGGAACGTCAGCGCGTGGGCCGAGCCCTGCTCCACCCGGCGCAGCAGGTCCAGGCCGGCGGTGATGTTGCCCCACTGGTCGTTGCCGCCGACCTGGAGCCGGCAGCCGTGCCGGCGGTACAGCTCGACGTAGTCCATCGACTGCAGCAGCTGGTAGGCGAACTCGGTGAAGGACAGCCCACCGCTCTCCAGCCGGGCGGACACCGACTCGCGGGCGAGCATCTGGTTCACCGGGAAGTGCCGGCCGATGTCACGCAGGAACGACAGCACCGACAGCTCCCGGGTCCAGTCCAGGTTGTCGGCGAGGATCGCGTCTGTCGGCCCGTCCCCGACGTCGAGGAACCGGCGCATCTGGTCCGACAGCTTGCCGACCCGGACCGCCAGGGTCTCGGCGTCGGTCATCACGCGGTCGGTGGACCGCCCCGTGGGGTCGCCGATGAAGCCGGTCGCCCCACCGGCCAGCGCGATCGGGCGGTGTCCGCCGAGCTGGAAGCGCCGCAGCGCGAACAGCGGGACCAGGCTGCCCAGGTGCAGCGAGTCCGCCGTCGGATCGAAGCCGCAGTAGAGCGTCAGCGGTCCGCTGGCGAGGTCCTTGGCCAGCGCCTCGCGGTCGGTGGTCTGGGCCACCAGGCCCCGCCACTCGAGGTCGGCGAGCACGTCGCGCACGGGGGCGACGGTCGGCAGGGCGTCGGGAGCGGGCAGGGCGGGAGTCGGGCTGGTCACGCGGCGATCGTCCCGCACCGCCTCACGGCCGGCCCACAGGGTTTCGCCGTACCCGCCTCACCGCCGGACGGTACGGGCTGACGGTCGGCTCGCCGTCCAGCCAGAACCGCCACGGAGTGGGCGCGCCGTCCCCCGCGACGCCGACGCGCGGGCCGGTCCGGAAGGCCGACGGGGGCCGCTGCAGGCGCAGCCGCAGCGGGGCCGCCGGGTCGAGCAGGTCGGTGCCCCCCAGGGAGCCGTCGATGCCCAGCGCCTTGCACAGCCGGGCGGGGCCGCGGCACAGGTCGCGGTCGGAGGCACCGGGCCGGCGGGACCGCGCGGCCTCGACACCCGCCTCCACCGCACCGGCGCGCAGCAGCACCGCCGACGCGGTCCCGGCGGCGCCGGTGACCACGTTGAGGCACCAGTGCATGCCGTAGGTGAAGTAGACGTACGCGAAGCCGGCCGGGCCGAACATCACCTCCGTGCGAGGGGTCCGTCCGCGAAAGGCGTGCGACCCCGGATCGGCCTCCCCGGCGTACGCCTCGACCTCGGTCAGCCGGACGGTGACCTCGCCGCAGACCAGGTGCGCCCCGAGCAGCCGGGGCGCGACCTGGTCGACCGGACCGGTCAGGCCAGCGCGGTCGCCGCCCACGTCCGGTGGGCCTCCACCTCGAGGCGCAGGGCCGCCAGCTGCTCGGCCACGCGGACCGGGGCGGTGCCGCCGTGCCCCGTACGGGCGGCGATGGCGCCCCGCACGTCCAGGACGGTGCGGACGTCGGGCGTCAGGTGCGGCGAGACGTGGGCGAGCTGCTCGTCCGAGACCTCGTGCAGCTCCTTGCCGTTGACGGTGCACCAGACCACCAGGTGGCCGACCGCCTCGTGAGCGTCGCGGAAGGCGACGCCGTTCTTGACCAGCAGCTCAGCGACGTCGGTCGCCAGCGCGAAGCCCAGCGGCGCGGCCGCCTCCAGGACGTCGGCGTGCACGGTCATCGTCGCGATCATTCCGGCCATCGCCGGCAGCACCAGGAGCAGCGTCTCGACCGCGTCGAAGGACGGCTCCTGAGCCTCCTGCATGTCGCGGTCGTAGGTCAGGGGCAGGCCCTTGAGCATCGCCAGGGAGCCGGCGACGTGGCCGATGAGCCGGCCGGACTTGCCCCGGGCCAGCTCGGCGATGTCCGGGTTCTTCTTCTGCGGCATGATCGAGCTGCCGGTCGAGTAGGCGTCGTCGAGGGTCACCCAGCCGAACTCGGTGGAGTTCCACAGGACGACCTCCTCGCCCAGGCGAGACAGGTGCACGCCGATGAGCGCGGCGCAGAACAGGAACTCCGCCACGAAGTCGCGGTCCGAGACCGCGTCCATCGAGTTGGCCGCCGCCGCGGCGAAGCCGAGCTCGGCGGCCGTGGCGATCGGGTCCACACCGAGCGAGGAGCCGGCCAGCGCGCCGGCCCCCAGCGGGCTGACCGAGGCCCGCACGTCCCAGTCGCGCAGCCGGTGCACGTCGCGGGCCAGGGCCTGCACGTGCGCCAGCAGCTGGTGAGCGAACAGCACCGGCTGGGCGTGCTGCAGGTGCGTCATGCCGGGGGCCGGCGTGTCCAGGTGCTGGGCCGCCTGGTCGACGAGGGCCTGCTCGAGCTCGGACAGCCGGTCGACGAGCAGCCGCACGTGGTGGCGCAGGTAGAGCCGCAGGTCGGTCGCCACCTGGTCGTTGCGCGACCGGCCGGCGCGCAGCTTGCCGCCGAGCGCGCCGAGCTTCTCCAGCAGGCCACGCTCCAGCGCGGTGTGCACGTCCTCGTCCTGGACGGTCGGGCGGAACGTGCCGTCGGCGACCTCGACCCCGAGCTCGTCGAGGGCGCCCAGCATGCGCGCCAGCTCCTCGTCGGTCAGCAGCCGGGCGCGGTGCAGGACGCGCGCGTGGGCCTTGCTGCCGGCGAGGTCGTACGGGGCGAGCCGCCAGTCGAAGTGGACGCTCACGGACAGCCGCGCCAGCGCCTCCGCCGGCCCGCCCTCGAACCGCCCACCCCAGAGCGTGGTCCGCTCCTGCGTCACTGCCCGGCCTTGAGGTCGCGGCGGGCCGCGATCTTGCTGGGCAGGCCCCACAGCTCGACGAAGCCCTTGGCCAGCGACTGGTCGAACGTGTCGCCCTCGTCGTAGGTGGCCAGCGCGAAGTCGTACAGGGAGGTGCCGCTGCGCCGGCCGGTCACCGTGGCGGTGCCGTGCGACAGGA
>JAOPWI010000057.1 GCA_025965755.1 Frankiales bacterium
CAGGCCGTCGACCAGGCCGTCGACCAGGCCGTCGACCAGGCCGTCGACGACGTGGTCGAGGAGGTCGTCGAGGAGCGCCTCGGCGACGTCGCGGGCTCGACCCAGGCCGCCGCGGTCGCCGCCCAGGACAGCGCGCAGCGGGCCGAGGACGCGCGCGACGGCGCGGTCGAGGCAGGCACCGCTGCGCTGGAGGCCGCGCAGGTCGTCGCCCCGGACGATCCGCTGCTGGACACCGCGATCCGCCGCATCGAGGCGCAGGTCAGCGAGGAGCAGCCCTTCGGGCGGCCCGGCCGGCCACTGTCCAGCCGGTCGCCGTTCCGGATGGCCTTCACGGCCGCGCTGGGCGTCGCCACGGCGTACGCGCTCGTGCAGGCGGTCATCGCCGTGCGCTCCGTGCTGATCCTGCTGCTCATCTCGGGCTTTCTGGCCATCGGTCTGGACCCGGCGGTCGCCGCGCTGGAGCGGCGGGGGCTGCGACGGGGGCGGGCGGTGGGCGCCGTGCTCATGGTGGTGCTGCTGTTCTTCGTCGGGCTGGGACTCGCGGTGATTCCGCCCGTGGTCGAGCAGGGGCAGCAGTTCGTCGACCGGGCGCCGGAGTACATCAGCCAGCTGCAGGACCGGCCGCGGATCGGCGAGCTGGACCAGCGCTTCGGCCTGCTCGACCGAGCCCGCGCCTATCTGGACCGGCCCGAGCGCGTGGCCACCTCGGTGGCGGGCGGCGTGGTCGGCGCGGGCAAGGTGGTCTTCAGCACCTTCTTCAGCACGCTGACCGTGCTGATCCTCACGCTGTACTTCCTGTCCAGCCTGCCGACGATCAAGGCGAACGCCTACCGGCTCGTCCCGCGCAGCCGGCGCGCGCGGGTCGGCCTCATCACCGACGAGATCCTGTCCCGGGTGGGCAGCTACGTCGCCGGGGCGGCGACCATCGCGCTCATCTCCGGCGCGACGACCTTCGTCCTGCTCATGGTGCTCGGGGTCGACTATCCGCTGGCGCTGGCGATGGTCATCGCCATCACCGGGCTCATCCCGCTGATCGGCGCCACCATCGGGGCGGTCGTCGTCACCACGGTCGCCTTCTTCACCTCGACCACCGCCGCGCTGGTGTGCGCGGTCTTCTACCTCGTCTACCAGCAGCTCGAGAACTACCTGCTGTACCCGCGGATCATGAAGCGCTCCGTCGACGTCTCGCCGGCGGCCACCGTCGTCGCCGTGCTCATCGGCGGGTCGCTGCTGGGGGTGCTCGGGGCGCTGCTGGCCATCCCCATCGCGGCCGCGATCCAGCTGGTCCTGCAGGAGGTCGTCGGGCCGCGACAGGACCACCTCTAGCCGGCCGGGCCGTCCCAGGTCCGCGGCAGCGGGTAGGCGTGCGGGGCCACCTGGCGGACCACCTCGTCGAGCACCTCCTCGGTGTGGCCGACGAACAGGTGCTTGGCACCCGGCACGGCGATCACCTCGCTCTGCGGCACGGCGGCGAACCGGATCCGCGCCTCCGGCGGCCGCAGGAAGTCGTCGTGCTCCGGAACGAGGGCGACCAGGCGCTTGCCCGAGGCCGCCCAGGTCTGCAGGTCGGGCGGGCTGGAGAAGCGCAGCGGCGGGCTGATCAGCAGGGCGCCCTCCACGCTGGGGTCGCAGCCGTAGCGCAGCGCCAGATCGGTGCCGAACGACCAGCCCATCAGCCACAGGTGCGGCAGGTCCTCGGACTCGGCCAGGTCCAGCGCCGCAGCCACGTCGAACCGCTCCGACCCGCCGGCGTCGAACGCCCCCTCGCTGGTTCCCTGCTCGCTGCTGGTCCCGCGGGTGTTGAACCGCAGCACCGCGACGGCGGCCAGCGCGGGCAGCCGCCAGGCCGCCTTCTTGAGCAGGTGGCTGTCCATCATCCCGCCCTGGGTCGGCAGCGGGTGCAGGCAGATCAGCGTCGCGACCGGCGGCCGGTCCGCCGGCAGGGCCAGCTCCCCGACCAGGCGCAGGCCGTCGGCGGTGTGCAGCGTGACGGGGCGGCGCTCGGCCGGCAGCACGGTGTTGGCGCGGATGTCCACGCGACGACGCTAGCCGCCCGGCGCGGTGTGGTCGCGGGGCGACGGCGACACGCCGGGGTGCCCTGCTCACCACGGGCCGGCAGGTGCCTGCCCGGGCGGCTCAGCCGTACCGGGGGGCGTTCTTGGAGCGGTGGACCTTGACGCCGCGTCGGCCTCGGGCCGACCAGCAGGCGGTGTGCCAGTGCCGCCGGTCGTCCGAGCGCCCCTCCGGCCAGGCCACCACGTGCGGGGTGCCCCCGTCCAGCTCGTGGTCGCACCCCGGGCAGCGGTAGGACCGGCCGGGCGCCGAGCCGGCCACCCGCCGGACGACGTGACCGTCCTCGACCGACTCCCCCGCCGGCGCGCGCGGGATCGACTCGTCGTCGCCCGACCGCAGCCGCTCACGGGCCGCGGCGCGCATCGCCGCGCGCCGCGACCCGCCTGACACGGGCTACTTCCGGCTGTAGTCGCGGAACCCGCGACCGGTCTTGCGGCCGAGGTAGCCGGCCCGGACCAGGTGCTCGAGCATCGGCGCGGGCGAGTCGCCCGGCTCGCGGAACTCCAGGAACAGGGTGCGCTGGATGGCCAGCGTGACGTCGAGGCCGACGACGTCCATCAGCGCGAACGGGCCCATCGGGTGGCCGCAGCCCAGCGTCATCGCCAGGTCGATGTCGTCGATGCTCGCGTAGTGCGCCTCGAGCATCTTGACGGCGTCGTTGAGGTACGGGAAGAGCAGCGCGTTGACGATGAAGCCGGCCCGGTCGCCGCAGAGCACCGGGTGCTTGTTCGTCGTGCGGCAGACCTCCAGGACCGTGGCGACGACGTCCGGAGCGGTGGTGACCGTCGGAACGACCTCGACCAGCTTCATGACGGCGGCCGGGTTGAACCAGTGCATGCCGACGACGTCCTGCGGACGGGAGGTCGCCGTGGCGCACTCGATGACCGGCAGCGACGAGGTCGTGGTGGCCAGCACCGCGCCGGGCTTCATGACCTCGTCGAGGGCACCGAACAGCGCCTTCTTGACGTCCAGGTCCTCGACCACGGCCTCAATGACCAGGTCGCAGTCGGCCAGGTCGTCCAGCTCGGTGGTGCCGGTGACGCGGGCGAGGGTCTCGCCGCGCAGCTCCTCGGTCAGCTTGCCGCGCTGGACCGCCTTGTCGAGCGAGCTCTCGACCTTCTTGCGCACGGCGGCGACCTTGTCCTCGCCGCGGGCGCGGAAGACGACGTCGTAGCCGCTCTTGGCGCAGACCTCGATGATGCCGGTGGCCATGGTGCCGGTGCCGATGACACCGATCGTGCGCACCGGGCGGGCGGCGGCGTCGACGGCCGCGCCCCTGGGGGTGTCGGCGTCCGCGACCACCTCGGGCGAGCCGGGCGCGGCGTAGGTGTAGATGCCCCGGCCGGACTTGCGGCCGAGCAGGCCGGCGCTGACGTACTGCTTGAGCAGCGGCGCCGGCGCGTGGCGGTGGTCGCGCGACTGGCGGTACATCGTCTCGAGGATCGCGTACGCCGAGTCCAGGCCGATGAGGTCGAGCAGCGCCAGCGGGCCCATCGGGTGGCCGGTGCCGAAGCGCATGGCCGCGTCGATGTCCTCGCGCGAGGCGTAGCGCGCCTCGTACATGCGCACGGCGTTGTTGAGGTAGCCGAACAGCAGCGCGTTGGCGATGAACCCCGCGCGGTCGCCGACCGTCACGTCGCTCTTGCCGACGGTCGCGATGAGCGCCTCGACGTCCTCGACCACGGAGGGGTCGGTGACGACGGTCCTGACGACCTCGACGAGGTCCATGACCGGCGCCGGGTTGAACCAGTGCAGGCCCACGACCCGCGACGGGCGGTCGGTCGAGGTGGCCAGGTCGGTGACCGACAGGGCCGAGGTGTTGGTCGCCAGCACGGCGTCGGCCGGCAGCAGCTTGTCGAGCTCGGCGAACAGTGCCCGCTTCACCTCCAGGCTCTCCGGCACGGCCTCGACGACCAGCTCGCAGTCCGCGACCGCGGACAGGTCGGTGCCGGTGGTGATGCGGCCGAGCGCCTCACGGGCGGCAGCGTCGTCCAGCTTGCCGCGCTTGACGGCGCGGGCGGTGGAGGCCTCGATGCGGGCCCGACCGCGGTCGGCCGCCTCCTGCCCCTGCTCGACACCGACGACCTGGATGCCGGACCGTGCCAGCACCTCCGCGATGCCGGCCCCCATGGTGCCGAGTCCGATGACGCCGACCTTGGTGAATGCGCGAGCCACAGTGCTCCTCCTCTTGTTACCGACAAGTACAGCAGCAGCAACCCGTCAGAACAGCGTCGGGGTGCTCGACTCCAGCCCGCGCAGCGCGTCATAGTCCAGCTGCACGCAGGTGATGCCACGGTCGGCCGCCAGCACCTTGGCCTGCGGCTTGAAGGTCTGCGCCGCGAGCACGCCCTTCACGTCGCCGAGCACCGTGGACACGCGCTGCAGGTAGCGGCTCAGCTGCTCCACGCCGTCGATCTCGGCGTGTCGCTTGATCTCGACCAGTACATGCGCGCCGGTGGCGTCGCGGCAGAGCAGGTCGACCGGGCCGATGTCGGTGGGGTACTCGCGGCGCACCAGCGTCCACCCCGCACCGAGCACGTCGCAGCGGTCGGCCAGCAGCTCCTGCAGGTGCTTCTCGACGCCGTCCTTTTGCAGCCCGGGGTCGGTCCCGAGGTCGTGGCTGGTGTCCGACAGCACCTCGTCGAGGGAGATCACCAGCTGCTCGCCCTTGGCGGTCAGCGTCCAGACGTCGTCCTGGACCTGCAGCGTGCAGGGCGGGCTCATCCACATCAGGGGCTTGTACGCCCGGTCGTCGGCGTGCACCGAGACGCTGCCGTCGGCCTTGACCAGGAGCAGGCGGGTCGCCAACGGCAGGTGAGCGGTGAGGCGCCCGACGTAGTCGACGGAGCAGCGGGCGATGACGAGGCGCACGGGGGCGAGCGTACGGCCGGCGGGAACCGGCCCGGGATCTGTCCCGCCCGCCGGGGCCCGACCCGGCCCGCCGGAGGAACGCGTAGGACCGCCGGCAGCGGGAAGGCCCTGCCCGTGATCTTCGCCTTTCTGTCCGCCCGCCTGCGCCAGTGGATCGTCCTCGCGGTCGTCGTCCCGCTCGTCGGCCGGCTGCTGCAGGGGGTCGGCGGGCGCCTGACCGGCCGCAGCCCCCGCCTCGGCACGGCGCTCACCTCGACGGGCGGCAGGCTGCGCGGCCCACGCCCGGGCCTGCTGCAGCGCCGCCGCCGGCGGCTCTAGAGCTCCCGCCGCCGGCGACTGTGGAGCTCCCGCCGCCGGCGGGAGACCTTCAGGACAGCGGCGTGAGGCCGTTCGCCTCACGGATCACCGCGACGACCTCGCGCATGATCTGCGTCAGCTCGAAGTCCTTGGGCGTGAAGACCCGGGCGACGCCCTGCGCCTTGAGCCGCGCCGCGTCGCCGTCGGGCACGATCCCGCCGACGACCACCGGCACGTCACCGACGCCGGCCTGCTGCAGGCCGCGCAGGACGGCCGGCCCGGCCTCCATGTGCGAGCCGGACAGGATCGACAGGCCGATGACGTGGACGTCCTCCTCGACCGCGGCGGCGACGATCTGGCCGGCGGTCAGGCGGATGCCCTGGTAGACGACCTCGAAGCCGCAGTCCCGGGCGCGTACGGCGATCTGCTCAGCGCCGTTGGAGTGGCCGTCCAGGCCCGGCTTGCCGACCAGGAAGCGCAGCCGCACGCCCATCTCCTCGCCGGTCTGCCGGACCAGGTCGCGGACGGCGGCGATCTGCGAGCCGGCGACCCCGGCACCGGAGACGGCACCCGAGACGCCCGTCGGCGCGCGGTACTCGCCGTAGACCTCGCGCAGCGCGCCCGACCACTCCCCCGTGGTGACCCCGGCGCGGGCGCAGTCCAGCGTCGCCGGCATGAGGTTGACGTCGGTCTTGGCCGCGTCACGCAGGGCGCGCAGCGCCTCGTCCACGGCGGCGGCGTCGCGGCCGGCCTTCCACTCCTGCAGCGCCGCGACCGCGCGCTCCTCGACCTCGGGCTCGACCACCATGATCGCCGCGTCGATGTCGGCGAGCAGCGGGTTGGGCTCGGTGGTGGTGAACCTGTTGACGCCGACGACGACGTCCTCGCCGGCCTCGATCCGGCGGCGGCGCTCCGCGTGCGAGGCGACCAGGGCGCTCTTCATGTAGCCGGTCTCGACGGCCGCGACGGCGCCGCCCATGGCCTGCACGCGGTCGACCTCCTGGCGCACCTCGGCGATCAGCGACGCGACCTTGTCCTCCACGACCACCGAGCCGGTGAACAGGTCGTCGTACTCGAGCAGGTCGGTCTCGAAGGCCAGCACCTGCTGCAGGCGCAGCGACCACTGCTGGTCCCACGGCCGCGGCAGGCCGAGCGCCTCGTTCCACGCAGGCAGCTGCACGGCGCGGGCTCGGGCGTCCTTGGACAGCGTCACGGCCAGCATCTCCAGCACGATGCGCTGGACGTTGTTCTCGGGCTGAGCCTCGGTCAGCCCGAGCGAGTTGACCTGGACGCCGTAGCGGAAGCGCCGGTGCTTCGGGTCCTGGACGCCGTAGCGCTCGGCGGTCAGCTCGTCCCAGAGCTGGCCGAAGGCCCGCATCTTGCACATCTCCTCGACGAATCGGACGCCCGCGTTGACGAAGAAGGAGATGCGCGCGACCACCTCACCGAAACGCTCCTCGGGCACCTGACCGGAGTCCCGCACCGAGTCCAGCACCGCGATCGCGGTGCTCATCGCGTAGGCGATCTCCTGCACCGGCGTGGCCCCGGCCTCCTGCAGGTGGTAGCTGCAGATGTTGATCGGGTTCCACTTGGGCATCGCGGTGACGGTGTAGGCGACCATGTCGGTGATCAGCCGCATGCTCGGCGCCGGCGGGAAGGCGTAGGTCCCCCGCGACAGGTACTCCTTGATGATGTCGTTCTGGGTGGTGCCGGCGAGCTGCGTGACGTCGTGCCCGTGCTCCTCGGCCACCACCTGGTAGAGCGCGAGCAGCCACATGGCGGTCGCGTTGATCGTCATCGACGTGTTCATCCCGTCCAGCGGGATGCCGTCGAAGAGGGCACGCATGTCACCGAGGTGGGTGACCGGGACGCCGACCTTGCCGACCTCCCCGACGGCGAGCTCGTCGTCGGGGTCGTAGCCGGTCTGCGTGGGCAGGTCGAAGGCGACCGAGAGACCGGTCTGCCCCTTCGACAGGT
>JAOPWI010000067.1 GCA_025965755.1 Frankiales bacterium
CGGCCGCCGGGGCCTGCCTGCTCGCGGCCCGCCGGGCAGCGACCGCCCGCGTCAGCTGGGCCCTGCTCGCCGCCGGCTCCGCCGCCTGGTCGCTCGGCGGCCTGCTCGACGCCTGCCACCAGCTGCCCCTGTCCCGCACGATGCCCTTCCCGTCCTGGGCCTGCCTGGGCGCGCTGCTCATGCCGCTCTGCGCGGTCGCCGGGCTCCTGCGCCTGCCGGGGCTGGCCCGCGGGTCGGTGCAGCGCGTACGGCTGCTCCTGGACGGCCTGGTGGTCGCCTCCGCGCTGCTCGTGCTGCTCTGGCTGACGCCGGCCGCCGACGCCATGCTGGCGGCCAGCGGCCTCGTCGGCCAGCTGCTCGCCGTCGTCATGCCGGCCCTGGACGTGGTCGCCGTCTCGATCGCCGTCGTCGTGGTCGACCGCATGCGCGGCCGTCCCGGCTCGCAGGCCGTCACCACGGCCGTCGCGGTCGGGATCATCTGCACGAGCGAGGCGGTGTACGTCGCGATCGCGGCGGCCGGGGCGTACACGATCGGCGGCCCGACCGACCTGTCGTGGTGCGCCGGCTTCGCCCTGCTGACGGTCGCCGCCCTGCGCGCGGCGCGACATCCGGAGCCGGTGTCCGTGCCGGAGCCGGACGCCGGCTCGGCGGTGGAGAGCCTGCGGCTGCTGCCGCTGCTGCCGGTCGCCCTCGCCGCCGTGGCCCTCGTCGCGAGCGGGCGGACCTCCCAGGGTCTGGACGCCGTCCTGACCGGCTGCCTGGTCCTGCTGGGCGGCTCGCTGTCGGTCCGGCAGTACCTGCTGCACGGCGAGAACGCCGCGCTGCACCGCTCGCTCGAGGCGACGGTCGAGGCGCGGACCGCCCAGCTGCGCACGGCACACGAGCGCGAGCGGGAGCGCGCCCGCACCGACGAGCTCACCGGGCTGGGCAACCGGGCCGCGCTGCTGTCCGGGATCGCCGCCGCCCTGGCAGGCGACGGCCCCGTGGCCGTCGTCCTGCTCGACCTGGACGGCTTCAAGGCCGTCAACGACGGCCTGGGCCACGAGCACGGCGACAACGTGCTGGTGGCGGCCGCGCAGCACCTGCGCGCGGTGGTCCGCGACGGCGGGCTGGCCCGCCTGGGCGGCGACGAGTTCGCCTGCGTGCTGACCGGCCTGGACTCCCCCGAGGACGCCGTGCAGGTGGCCGAGCGGCTTGTCGCGGTGCTGCGCCGGCCGCTGACCATCGACGGCCGTGAGGTGGTCCTGGGCGCCAGCGCCGGCGTCGCGGTCCGCCACGACGGCGCCGGCTGCACGCCGCACGACCTGCTGCGCGAGGCGGACACCGCGATGTACGCCGCCAAGCGGGCCGGCGGCAGCGGGGTCCGGGTCTTCGACCCGCCCATGCAGGCGGCCGTGCTGGAGCGGGTGGCCGTCGAGAGCGACCTGCACGTCGCCGTGCGCGAGGGCCAGGTGGAGCTGCACTACCAGCCGGTCCAGGACCTGCGGACCGGCCGGGTGGTCGGCGTCGAGGCTCTCGCCCGCTGGGACCGGCCCGGCGTCGGCCCGGTCGCACCGGACGTCTTCATTCCGGCCGGCGAGCGCACCGGCCTGATCGTCCCGCTCGAGCGGCACCTGCTGGACCTGGCCTGCCGGCAGCTCGCCGCGTGGCAGCGGGACAAACCCTCGCTCAGGTGCGGCGTCAACCTCTCGCCGCGCCACCTGCGCGAGCCCGACGTCGTGGAGGCGGTGCTCGGCATCGTGGACCGGCACGGCCTGGAGCGCTCCTCGGTGATCGCCGAGGTGACCGAGGGCCTGTTCTTCTCCGACGAGGGCCGCGTGGGGGACGTGCTGCAGCGGCTGTCCGACGCCGGCATCACCCTGGCTCTGGACGACTTCGGAACCGGCTGGTCCTCGCTGTCCCGGCTGACCCGCCACCCGTTCCGCGTGGTCAAGGTGGACCGCTCGTTCCTGGCCGGGCTCGTCGACGCGCGCACCCCACCGCCGCAGCTGCTGGCCGCGCTGGCCGTGGCCCGGGAGCTGCAGCTGGACGTGGTGGCGGAGGGCGTCGAGACCCAGGAGCAGCTGGACGCGCTGGCCGCCTGCGGCTGCGACTTCGCGCAGGGCTACCACGTCGCCCGGCCCGGACCCGCCGCGCTGGTCACCGACCGGGTGCTGGACCGGGTGCCCGTCCCGGTGCCGACCGCCCTGCGCGGCCTGTCGCCCCGCTAGCTGTACAGCTAGGACCTGTCTCACGAGTTAGGTGAGCCAGTCGAGGATCGCGGCCAGGACGACGCCGCCTCGATAGACCAGCGCGTGCTTGTCGTAGCGGCTGGCCAGGCCGCGCCAGTTCTTCATCCGGTTGAAGAACCGCTCGACGACGTTGCGGGCCTTGTAGGCCTCGGTGTCGTAGCCGACCGGCCGGCCACCTCGGGCGCCTTTGCGCTTGCGGTGGCCGGTCTGGTCGGCTGGCTCGGGGATGACCGCGACGATCCCGCGGGACCGCAGCAGCGCCCGGTGCCCGCGCGAGGAGTACGCCTTGTCGCCGCGCAACATGGTCGGTGTGGTGCGCGGCCGGCCGGGTCCGGACCGGACGATCCGCAGCTGCGCCAGCAGCTTGGGCAGCGCTGGCGAGTCGCCCGCCTGACCGGGACTGACGATGAGCACCAGCGCGCGGCCGCCGCCGTCGACCAGCGCGTGGGTCTTGGTGGTCAGCCCGCCGCGGGACCGCCCGATGGCCCGATCGCCCGGTTCGTCCCGGCGCAGGCCGGGATTCTTGTCATTCCGGTGAGCCCCCTGTGTAGGAGGACGGCCCCGAGCTCGACCTCGCAGCTGTCGCGCCGTGCTGATGCACCCGGGCGATCGTGGAGTCCACCGAGACCCGCCAGTCGACGTCACCCGCGGCGTCAGCCTGGGCCTGCAACGCAGCCAGCACCCGATCCCACGTCCCGTCCGTCGACCACCGCTTGTGCCGGCGGTGCACGGTCTGCCAGGCGCCGTACTCGGCCGGAAGATCACGCCAGGGCACACCCGTCCGCAACCGGAAGATCGCGCCCTCGATCACCTGCCGGTGCGGCCGGAACGGCGGCCCCATCGG
>JAOPWI010000085.1 GCA_025965755.1 Frankiales bacterium
GCCGGGTCCAGCTCGACCCGGCCGGGCGCGGGTTGCGACACGGCGGCCGCCTCGACGGCCTCGGCGCGCAGCCCGTCGTGGTCGGCGACCCAGGCGCGCACGCCCGACGCCCCGACGTGCAGGCCCGCGACGGCGGTCGTCAGGAGGTTCTTCGGCTGATCAGGTCGGCGAAGCCGCCGATCGTGTGGACGTCGGTCAGCTCGTCCTCGGACAGCTCGATGCCGAACTCGTCCTCGAGATCCATCGTGAACTCCACCAGCGACAGCGAGTCGACCTGCAGGTCCTCGACGAAGGACGTCTCCGGCTGAACGTCCTCGGCCGCGACCTCGAGCACCTCGACCGCGCGGGCGCGCAGGACGTCCAACACCTCAGCGGGCGACATGGACCGAGGTTAGTGGCCCATGCCCAGGCCGCCGTCGACGGGCAGGACCGCGCCCGTGACGTACGAGGAGGCGTCGCTCGCGAGGAACGCCACCACGCCGGCGATCTCGTCGGCGGTGGCCGTGCGGCCGAGCGGGATCGTCTTCAGCAGCTCGGCCTTGCGCGCGTCGCCGAGGTCGGCGGTCATGTCGGTGTCCACGAAGCCGGGAGCGACGACGTTGCTGGTGATGCCCCGGCTGCCCAGCTCGCGGGCCAGCGACCGGGAGAAGCCCACGAGGCCGGCCTTGCTCGCCGCGTAGTTGGCCTGTCCTGCCCCGCCGGTCAGCGCCACCACCGAGGAGACGAAGACCAGCCGGCCGAAGCGGGCCCGCAGCATGCTGCGGGAGGCCCGCTTGGCCACCCGGAACGCCGCCGTGAGGTTGGCGTCCACCACCCGCGAGAAGGACTCCTCGGTCATGCGCAGCAGCAGCTGGTCGTCGGTGATGCCGGCGTTGGAGACCAGCACCTCGACCGGGCCGTGCTCCGCCTCGACCTCGCCGAAGGCGCGGTCGACGTCCTCGCCGCTCGTCACGTCGCAGCGCACGCCGAGCAGCCCCTCGGGGGCCTGGCTGCGGTAGGTCACGGCGACCCGGTGGCCGGCCTCGGCGAGGGCGCGGGCGGTGGCCAGGCCGATGCCGCGGTTGCCACCGGTCACGAGGACCGATCGGGGGGTGGTGGTCATGGCAGGGCTCCAGGTCGTCGGGCGCGAGGCCTGCCGGGCAGGACCAGGGCGGCGCGCACGGCGGGACCCTAGTCTGGGTCAGCGTGAAGCCCTACGGCCCCCCGCGCCGCGTCGTCGTGACCGGGATCGGCGTCGTGTCCTCCTGCGGCGTCGGCGTCGAGGCGTTCGGGCAGGGCCTGCGTACGCCGCCGGCCGCCCGGCAGCTGCGCACCGTCGAGGACGTCGGCTCCTCCCCCTGGCTGCCGCCCGAGCAGGCCCGCCATCTGGACCGGTTCGACCAGGCCGCCCGCATGCGGCTCGCCCTCGACGACGCGGAGCTCTCCCCGGCCGACGTCCGCCACGTCAACGCCCCCGGCACGTCCACGCCGCTCCACGACGCCGCCGAGGCGCCGGCCCTCACCGCCGGGTTCGGCGCCGGCGCCGTTCCGGTCACCAGCATCGAGGGCGTCACCGGCCACAGCCTCGGCGCGGCCGGAGCGCTCGAGGCGGCCAGCGTGCTGCTGTCGTTCGCCCACCGGGAGCTGCCCCCCACGCTGGGCCCCGTCCAGGTCGACCCGGCCCTGGACGTCGACGCCGTCCTGACGCCGCGCGCCTGGGAGCCCGGCCCGACCGTCTCGAGCTCCCTTGGCTTCGGCGGCCACAACGGCTCGCTCGTGATGGGTCCGGCATGACGCTCGAGAGCGACCTCGCCCTGGCGCACGAGCTGGCCGACGCGGCCGACGCCCACACGCTGTCCCGCTTCCGCGCCCAGGACCTGCAGGTCGTGGCCAAGCCCGATCTCACTCCGGTCTCCGACGCCGACACCGCGGTCGAGGCCGCGGTACGCCGCACGCTGGCCGAGCGCCGGCCCGGCGACGCGGTGCTGGGCGAGGAGGAGGGCCTCGCCGGCGAGGGCCCCCGCCAGTGGGTCGTGGATCCCATCGACGGCACCAAGAACTTCGTGCGCGGCGTGCCGGTCTGGGCCACCCTGCTCGCGCTGCAGGTCGACGGCGAGGTCGTCGTCGGCGTGGTCAGCGCCCCGGCGCTCGGCCGCCGCTGGTGGGCCGCCCGCGGGCTCGGCGCCTGGGCCGGGCCGTCGGTCGACCAGGGCACCCGCCTCGCGGTCAGCGGCGTGACCGACCTCGCCGACGCGCACCTGTCGTACAGCTCGCTCACCGGCTGGCGCGACCAGGGCCGCCTGAACGGGCTGCTGCAGCTGTCCGACCGGGTGTGGCGCACCCGGGCGTTCGGCGACTTCTGGTCGCACATGCTGGTCGCCGAGGGCGCCGTGGACGTGTCGATGGAGCCCGAGGTCTCGCTCTGGGACCTGGCCGCCCTGCAGATCGTGGTCGAGGAGGCCGGCGGCCGCTTCACCGACCTGTCGGGCGCGGCCACCCCGGCGGGCGGCAGCGTGGTGTGCAGCAACGGCCCGCTGCACGACGAGGTGCTGGCGGCGCTGCAGCCCGTGACCGAGGAGGAGCCGTGACCGGGGAGGTGCCGTGACCGAGGAGGAGCCGCGGCCGAGCGCCCGTGACCTGGTGCGCAAGCGGCGGGGCAGCTACCGCGCGCCCGAGACCGGCCGCCACCACCACATCGGCTCCGCTCCGGAGCACCAGCCGCTGCTGGGCGAGGACGGCGCGGAGTACGTCCAGACGGCTGCGGTGCAGCTGGCCCAGCGCACCGTCGTCCAGCTGCGCGCCCAGCGCGAGCGAGACGCGGCCCGCATGGCCGCCGCCGCCCAGGAGCTCGACTTCGAGCAGGCGGCCCGGCTGCGCGACGCGGTCGCCGCCGTCGACGCCGAGCTGGCCCGGCGCGAGAACGGCTAGCGACTCCCGGGGCCGCCGCCGGAACGCGGCCTAGGCCTCCGGCTCGGGCCGGCGGCCA
>JAOPWI010000165.1 GCA_025965755.1 Frankiales bacterium
CCCGGGCGACCAGCGGCACGGTGGCCGCCACGCCCACGAGCAGGGCCGGCCACACGACGTAGAACTGCTCCTCGACGGCCAGCGACCAGTAGTGCTGCACCGGCGACGGCGGCCGGGTCGAGGAGAAGTAGTCGGTGCCCAGCGAGGAGAAGCGCCAGTTGGCCGCGAAGCCGGCGGCCCACAGCGCGTCCCGGGCCGACTGCGCGGCGCGCACCGGCAGGAACAGCAGCTGGGCCACGACGGCCGTGACGGCGAGCACCACGACGGCGGCCGGCAGCAGCCTGCGGACGCGCCGGGCGTAGAACGTCCGGAACCGCACGTGCCCGGTCTCGAGCAGCTCCCGGACCAGCAGGCCGGTGATCAGGTAGCCGGAGACCACGAAGAAGACGTCCACGCCGACGTAGCCGCCGACGGGCCGGCCGAGCAGGTGGTCGGCCAGCACGAGCAGCACCGCGACGGCGCGCAGCCCCTCGATGTCCGCACGGAAACCCGAGCCGGGCTGCTCCAGGCGGACGCTCACCGCTCGATGATCCCCCACAACCGGGCCGGTGCTACCGGGAGTGCGCCACCTCGCAGGCGGCGAGGAACCGGTTCAGGGCGCTGTCCAGTCCCCAGCGCTGCGACAGCGCGACCACGCGCTCGGGATCGCGCGGCGTGCGGGGAAGCGCGTCGTCGAGCTCGGGCAGCGGCAGGTCGGTGACCGTGCGGGTCACCGCAGGGGCCACCGCCAGGTAGTCGCGGGCCGCCTGCAGCTTGGCCCGGGAGCCGGCCGGAAAGCCGTCGGCCGTCCCGCTGTCCAGGGCGGCGAGCATGGCCTCGACCGTCCCGAACCGGCTGACCAGGGCCGCGGCCGTCTTGTCGCCGACGCCCTTGACGCCGGGAAGGCCGTCGCTGGGGTCCCCGCGCAGCACGGCGTACTCCGCGTAGGCCGTGCCCGGAATGCCGTACCTGGCCGCCACCGTGCCCGGCGTGTAGGGCGCCATCTTCTCGACCGCGTAGAGCACCCGCACCGGGCCGTCGTCGCGGACCAGCTGGAACATGTCGCGGTCGCCGGTGACGACGTCGACCGGGCCGGTCTCGCGGGTGGCCAGCGTGCCCATCACGTCGTCGGCCTCGTAGCCGGGCTGCCCGGCGGTGGCCACGCCCAGCGCGTCGAGCACCTCCAGCAGCACCCGGACCTGCGTGTCCAGCCCCTCCGGCTCGGCCTCCGCGCCGCCCTCCACGGTGCGGTGCTGCTTGTACGACGGCACCGCGGCCACCCGGAACGCCGGCCGCCAGTCGAGGTCGAGGCAGGCGACCAGGCGGGCCGGTCGGGTGTCGCGGACGACGCGGGCCGTCAGGTCCAGGAACCCGCGCACCGCGTTGACCGGCGTCCCGTCCGGGCTGGTCACCGAGGACGGGACGCCGTAAAAGGCGCGGTACCAGAGCGAGGGGGCGTCGAGCAGGGTCAGCTGTCCGGGCACGCCCGCAGCCTGCCACCTGCACCCGGATAGCCTGGTGCTCCCTTCGCCTACGGAAGGACCCGCCGTGCCGGCCGTCCTGCGCAGCCTGCCCACGCCCGAGGCGGCCGACCTCCTCGAGCTGACCCGCGACCTCGTCGACCGCGAGCTGGCCCCGCGCGTCGCGGCCTTCGAGGCCGCCGGGGAGTTTCCGCGGGAGGTCTTCCGCACGCTGGGCAAGGCCGGCCTGCTCGGCCTGGCCTATCCGGAGGAGCAGGGCGGCGGTGGCCAGCCGTACGAGGTCTATCTGCAGGTGCTCGAGGAGCTCGCCCGCGGCTGGTCCGCCGTCGCGGTGGGCGTCAGCGTGCACACGCTGTCCTGCTTCCCGGTCGCCCAGTTCGGCACGCCGCAGCAGCAGGAGCGCTGGCTGCCGGACATGCTCGGCGGCGAGCTGCTCGGCGCGTACTGCCTGTCGGAGTCCCACAGCGGCTCGGACGCGGCGGCGCTGTCCACCCGCGCGGTGCGCGACGGCGACGCCTACCTGGTGAACGGCACCAAGGCCTGGGTCACCCACGGCGGTCACGCCGACTTCTACAACCTCATGGTGCGTACCGGGCAGGCCGGTCCCAAGGGGATCTCCTGCCTGCTGGCCGCCGCCGACACGCCGGGTCTGCAGCCGCTGCCCCCGGAGAAGAAGATGGGCATGCGGTCCTCTCCCACCGCGTCGGTGCTGCTCGAGGACGCCCGGGTGCCGGCCGACCGGCTGCTCGCCGCCGAGGGCGAGGGCTTCACCATCGCGATGAGCGCGCTGGACGGCGGCCGCCTGGGCATCGCGGCCTGCGCGGTGGGGGTGGCGCAGGCGGCCCTCGACGTCGCCGTGGACTACGCCCGGGAGCGCAGGCAGTTCGGCCAGGTCATCGCCGACTTCCAGGGCCTGTCCTTTCTGCTGGCCGACATGGCGACGCAGGTGGAGGCTGCCCGCGCGCTGTACCTGTCGGCCGCGCGCCGTCGCGACGCCGGCCAGCCGTACGGCCCGCAGGCCTCGATGGCCAAGCTGTTCTGCACCGACACGGCCATGCGGGTCACCACCGACGCGGTGCAGGTGCTCGGCGGCTACGGCTACGTCGAGGACTTCCCGGCAGAGCGCTTCCTGCGGGAAGCGAAGATCATGCAGATCTTCGAGGGCACGAACCAGGTGCAGCGCCTGGTGATCGGCCGCTCGCTGACGCGGCCGTGACCGACCCCGCCCCGCTCGACGACCTCGACCGCGCCCTGCTCCGGTTGCTGGCCAGGGACGGGCGTCGCAGCTACACCGACCTCGCCAAGGACACCGGGCTGTCGACCAGCGCCGCCCATCAGCGGGTCCGCCGGCTCGAGCAGCGGGGCGCCATCAGGGGCTACGCCGCGGTCGTCGACCCGGTCCAGTCCGGAATGCCGCTGACGGCGTTCGTGTCCATCACGCCGATCGACCCGGCCGCCCCGGACGACGCGCCCGAGCGGCTCAGCCACCTGACCGCGCTGGAGGCCTGCCACAGCGTCGCGGGGGAGGAGAGCTACATCCTCAAGGTGCGGGTCGCCGGGCCGGCCGAGCTGGAGGCGCTGCTGCAGGAGATCCGCGCGGCGGCCGGCGTCTCGACGCGGACCACGGTCGTGCTGAGCACCCCCTGGGAAGGACGCCCGTCATCGCGATGACGCTGACGGACCTGCTGCCCGCCGAGCCCGACCCGGACGCGCTGTTCGAGGCGTTCGAGCTGTGGGCCGGCGAGCGCGGGCTGACGCTCTACCCGGCGCAGACCGAGGCGCTGCTCGAGCTGCTCACCGGCTCCCACGTGGTGCTCAGCACGCCGACCGGCTCGGGCAAGTCGCTGGTGGCCACCGGCGCCCACTTCGCCGCGCTCGCGCAGGGGCGGCGCACCTTCTACACCGCGCCGATCAAGGCGCTGGTCTCGGAGAAGTTCTTCGCGCTGCTCGAGGTCTTCGGTGCCGACAAGGTCGGCATGTTGACCGGCGACGCGTCGGTCAACCCCGGTGCGCCGATCATCTGCTGCACGGCCGAGGTGCTCGCGGGCATCGCGCTGCGCGGCGGGGCGCAGGCTGACGTGGGCCTCGTGGTCATGGACGAGTTCCACTACTACGCCGACCCCGAGCGCGGCTGGGCGTGGCAGGTGCCGCTCCTGGAGCTGCCGCAGGCGCAGTTCCTGCTGATGTCTGCCACCCTCGGCGACGTCACCCGGTTCGGCGACGACCTGACCCGGCGTACCGGCCGGCCGACGGCGGTCGTCACGTCGGTCGACCGCCCGGTGCCGCTGACCTACCACTACGTCACCGACCCGCTGCACGAGACGATCGAGGAGCTGCTCAGCACCCACCGGGCTCCGATCTACGTCGTCCACTTCACCCAGGCCTCCGCCATCGAGCGGGCCCAGTCGATGCTGTCCATCAACGTGTGCACCCGCGAGGAGAAGGACGCCATCGCCGAGGCGATCGGCGGCTTCCGCTTCACCACGGGGTTCGGCAAGACGCTGTCCCGGATGGTGCGGTCCGGCATCGGCGTGCACCACGCCGGCATGCTGCCGAAGTACCGCCGGCTCGTCGAGCAGCTGGCCCAGGCCGGCCAGCTCAAGGTCATCTCGGGCACCGACACCCTGGGCGTCGGCATCAACGTGCCGCTCCGCACCGTCCTGCTGACCGGCCTGGCCAAGTACGACGGCACCCGCATGCGCCACCTCAAGGCCCGCGAGTTCCACCAGATCGCGGGGCGCGCCGGGCGCGCCGGCTACGACACCGCCGGAACCGTCGTCGTGCAGGCGCCCGACCACGACGTCGAGAACGCCCGCCGCGTGCGCAAGGCCGGTGACGACCCCAAGAAGCTCAAGCGGGTGGAGCGCAAGAAGGCGCCCGAGGGCAGCGTCTCCTGGGGAGAGCAGACCTTCGAGCGGCTGATGGCCGCCGACCCGGAGCCGCTCACCTCCTCCTTCCGCGTCAGCTCCTCCATGCTGCTCGACGTCGCCCAGCGCCCCGGTGACGCCTTCGCGCACATGCGCCACCTGCTGCTGGACAATCACGAGCCGCGGGCCCGGCAGCGCCGGCACGTCCGCCAGGCCATCGCGCTCTACCGCGCGCTGCTCGCGGGCGGCGTCGTGGAGCGGCTCGACCCGCCCGACGCCGCCGGCCGCACGGTCCGGCTCACGGTCGACCTGCCGCCCTGGTTCGCGCTCGACCAGCCGCTGTCGGCGTTCGCGCTGGCGACGATCAGCCTGCTCGACCAGGCGTCGGAGACGTACGCGCTGGACGTCCTGTCCGTGCTGGAGGCGACCCTCGACGACCCGCGCCAGGTGCTCTACGCGCAGGAGTCCAAGGCCAAGGGCGAGGCCGTCGCCCAGATGAAGGCCGAGGGCATCGAGTACGACGAGCGCATGGAGCTGCTCCAGGACATCAGCTGGCCCAAGCCGCAGCAGGAGCTGCTCGAGGCGGCGTACGAGACCTACCGCCGGGGCCACCCGTACATCGCCGACCACGAGCTGCGCCCCAAGTCGGTCGCGCGCGACCTGTACGAGCGGTCGATGACCTTCGTGGAGTACGTCGGCTTCTACGGGCTCACGCGCTCCGAGGGGCTGCTGCTGCGCTACCTCGCCGACGCCTTCAAGGCCCTGTCGCGGACCGTGCCGGACGAGGCGCGGGACGAGGAGCTCACCGACCTGACGGCCTGGCTCGGTGAGCTGGTCCGGCAGGTGGACTCGTCGCTGTTGGACGAGTGGGAGCAGCTGCGGGACCCCTCGGTCGTGCCCGTGGCGCCGGCCGGCCCGCCCGCGCCGCCGCCGGCCGTCACGCGCAACGTGCGCGCCTTTCGCGTCCTGGTGCGCAACGCGCTGTTCCGCCGCGTCGAGCTGGCCGCGCTGCGCCGCTGGATCGACCTCGGCGAGCTGGACCCGGAGTTCGGCCAGGACGCCTGGCAGGAGGCGATCCAGGCGTACTTCGCCGAGCACGACGTCATGGGCACCGGGCCGGACGCGCGCGGGCCGCAGCTGTTCCTCGTCGACGAGCAGCCGGGGCGCTGGGTCGTTCAGCAGGTGCTCGACGACCCGGCCGGCGACCACGACTGGCGGATCACCGCCGAGGTCGACCTGGCCGCCAGCGACGAGGCCGGCACAGCGGTCCTGCGCGTCACGTCCGTGCAACGCCTCGGCGGCTGATCGCGCCCGTCGCCCGTGCGCGGTGCGCGGCACGACGGGGGGGCTCGACCTGCCGGCCCGCCGGTCCTACCGTCGAGGCATGTGCCGGAGCATCAAGACCCTGCGACCGCCGTACACCGAGCCCGTCACCGAGCAGGACATCCAGGCGGCCGCGCTGCAGTACGTCCGCAAGATCGCGGGGATGCGGGCGCCGTCGACCGCGAACGCCGCCGCCTTCGCGGCCGCCGTGCAGCAGGTCGCCGCGGCGACCGAGACGCTGCTCGCCGGCATCACCGTGCGCCCGGCGCCCCGGCGGACGGTGGACGCGACCGGTTAGAGGGCGCTGCCGAGCACCCGGTCGACCGCGATCTCGAGCACCACCCGGGCCGGGTTGACCGACGGCTGCCGGTAGCGCAGCGCGTAGCGGCGCACCGCCTCGGCCACCCGCTCGGGATCGTCGCTGACTGCGGGAACGCCCTCCAGGGACAGCCAGCGCCGGCCGTCCACCTGCGCCACGACGGCCCGGGGCGACCCGGCTCGGACGTGCCCGGCCTTGCGCGAGGTTCCCTGGGTGATGACCCGGACGAGCTGCGCCTCGGGGTCCCAGGTGAAGCCCACCGCCACGACGTGCGGGCTGCCGTCCGGGCGCAGGGTGGTCAGCGTGGCGAGGTGCCGCTGCGTCAGAAAGGACTGCACGCCCTCGGACAGAGCGGTCGGGTCATGGGCCACCCGGGCAGCCTAGGGCCGGTGGCGGCGGAGCGCGGATCGGCCTAGCGGCCGGCGGCCGTCACCAGCGCCCGCTCGGTCAGCACCCGGGCCAGGTGCCCGCGGTACTCCTCGTCGGCGTGCATGTCGGTCACCGGGGAGGTGCCCTCGGCCGCCGCCTGCGCGGCCTGCGCCGCCGACGCGCCACCCGCGAGGGCGGCCTCGACCGCGACCGCACGCATCGGCGTCATGCTCATGTTGGCCAGCGCGACGCGGTTGTCGACGGCCGCGACGGCGACGATCGCCCAGTCGTTGGCGCGGCGGGTGAACTTCTCGTACGCCCAGCCGACGCCGGGCACCCGCGGGACGCGGATCTCCAGGAGCAGCTCGTCCTCGCCGACGGCGGTCTGGAAGTAGTCCTGGAAGAACTCCGGGGCGGGCACCTCACGGCGTCCGGCGGGGCCCTGGATCACGAAGGTGGCGCCGAGCGCGAGCACGGCGGCGGGCAGGTCGGCTGCGGGGTCGCCGTGGACCAGCGAGCCACCGAAGGTGCCGCGGTGGCGGACCTGGCGGTCGCCGACGAGCGAGGCGACGTAGGGCAGCAGCGGCACGTCGCGCTGCAGGTCGGCGGAGTCGACGACCTCGCGGTGGCGGGTGGCCGCCCCGATCGCGACCTCGTCGCCCTCGACGCGGACATAGGCCAGCTCGCTGAGCCGGCTGATGTCGACCACGACCTCCGGCCGGGCCAGGCGCATCTTCAGGATCGGCAGCAACGACTGGCCGCCTGCCAGCACCTTGGCCTCGTCGCCGTGCTCGACGAGCAGCGACAGCACGTGGTCGACCGAGTCGGCCCGCACGTAGGAGAACGGCGCGGGAATCACTTCGGGTCCTGACCGGACGCGACCAGCACGGCACGCACGATGTTGTGGTAGCCGGTGCAGCGGCAGAAGTTGCCCTCGAGGCCGTCCCGCACCTCGTGCTCGGTGGGCCGGGGGTTGTCCTTCAGCAGCGAGACGCAGGCCATCACCATGCCCGGCGTGCAGAAGCCGCACTGCAGGCCGTGCTCCTGGCGGAACGCCGCCTGCACCGGGTGCAGCGTGCCGTCCGCGGCGGCCAGGCCCTCCACCGTGGAGACCTCGCGACCGTCGGCCTGCACCGCGAGGACGGTGCAGGACTTCACCGACTCGCCGTCCAGCAGGACGGTGCACGCCCCGCAGGACGTCGTGTCGCAGCCGACGTTCGTCGCGCGCAGACCGCGGACGTCCCGCAGGTAGTGGACGAGCAGCAGCCGGTCCTCCACCTCGTCGGTCCGGGCCTCGCCGTTGACCGTGGTCGTGACCTGCATCAGGAAGCCGCCTCCGCCGCGCGCAGAGCCGACCACACGCGCATCGGCGTGGTCGGCATGTCGATGTGTCGAACGCCCAGGTGGGCCACCGCGTCGATCACGGCGTTGTGCACGGCGGGGGTCGCGCCGATGGTGCCTGCCTCGCCGACACCCTTGGCGCCGAGCGTGTTGTACGGGGTGGGCGTCGCCATGTCGACCGGCTCGAAGCTCGGCACGTCGGTGATGCCGAGGAACGGGTAGGTGGCCAGCGTGGACGTCTCGGGGTTGCCCTCCGGGTCGTACCGGACCTCCTCGATGAGCGCCTGCGCCACGCCCTGGGCGTAGCCGCCGTGGCGCTGTCCCTCGGCCAGCAGCGGGTTGAGGATGGTGCCGGCGTCGTCGACCGCGATGAGCCGCTCGAGCCGCGCCTTGCCGGTGCGGACGTCCACCTCGACCACCGCGACGTGGGCTCCGAAGGGGAACGTCGGGCCGGGCGAGGTGAAGGTGGTGTGCACCTGGAGCGGCTCCTTGGCAGCCAGCTCCGCGAAGGACACTCCGGCGTCGGGCGAGCCCGCCACGTGGACGCCGGCGCGCGCAGTGTCGACGACGATGTCGTCGGGATTGGCCTCCAGCAGGTCGGCGGCACGCTGGCGGGCCAGCTCGACCAGCTCCCGGGTGGCCTGGCGCACGGCGGCGCCGCCCTGCTGCAGCGACCGTGAGCCGAAGGTGCCGCCGCCCACGGGGATCAGGTCGGTGTCGCCGTGCTCGACGGTGATCCGGTCCATCGGAACGCCGGTCTCCTCGCTGACGAGCATCGCCCAGGCCGTGGCGTGGCCCTGACCGTGCGGCGAGGTGCCGGTCAGCACGCGGGCCGAGCCGTCCGGGCGCAACTCGACGTCGGCGATCTCCGACGCCGGGGCCTGCCCGGTGATCTCGACGTAGACCGACAGGCCGATGCCGAGCAGCTTCTCCTCGCCGGCAGCCCGCCGGCGCTCCTGCTCGGCACGCAGCGCGGGATAGTCGGACGCGGCGAGCGCCTTGTCCAGGGCGACGGCGTAGTCGCCGGTGTCGTAGACAGCGCCGGTGGCGGTCGTGTGCGGCTCCGTGAACGCCGGCAGCAGGTTCGTGCGCCGCACCTCGCCGGGGTCCATGCCGATCTCGGCGGCGAACAGGTCCAGGCCCCGCTCGATGGCGTGGGTGGCCTCCGGACGACCGGCGCCGCGGTAGGCCGCGGTCGGTGTCGTCGTCGTGACGACGCTGCGGGCCTTCACCTCCACCTTGGGGAAGGCGTAGACCGCCGGAGCCATGAGCGTCGTCAGCGCCGGCAGCACCGCGCCGATCCGTGGCTGGGCGCCGGCGTCCTGCAGGATCTCGAGCCGGTAGGCGAGGACCGTGCCGTCCCGCTTGCCGCCGATGGTCACCGTGTTGAGCTGGCCGCGGCCGTGCGTCATCGCGACCATGTTCTCCGAGCGGGTCTCGGTCCACCGGACCGGGCGCCCGAGGTGCCGGGCGACCGCGCCCACGACCGCGTGGTCGGGGTCGGCGCCGATCTTGGCCCCGAAGCCGCCACCGACGTCGGGGGTGATGACGCGCAGGGTCTCCGGCTCGATGCCGAGCCAGCGGCAGATGGCGCCCTTGGCGTCCTGCGCCGCCTGGGTGGACACCCACATGATGAGCCGGCCGTCCTCGATGGTGGCCGCCGCGGCGCGGCCCTCCAGCGGTGCCGCGGCCACCCGCTGGTTGACGATCTCCTGCGTGACGACGACCTCGCAGCCGGCGAACAGCTCGGGGTCCAGCTCCGCCGGCCCCATCGCGAAGACGGTGTTGGTCCCGGCCTGCGGGTAGAGCAGCACCGCATCGCTGGCCGCCTCGCGCAGGTCGATCAGGGCCGGCAGGTGGTCGTACTCGACGTGCACGTGGTCGGCGGCGTCCTGGCCCTGGTAGGCCGTCTCGGTGACGACCACGGCCACGGCGTCTCCGACGAAGCGCACCGTGTCGGTCGCCAGCAGCGACGTGGTCATGGTCTGCGTGAACATCGGCATGGCCGGCGGCATGGGCTCCATGCCCAGGTCGGCGGCGGTCAGCACCGCGACGACTCCGGGAAACGCCAGCGCGTCCGCGGTCTGGATCGACAGGATCCGGGCGTGCGCCATGGGAGCCCGCACGAAGGTCAGGTGCAGGGCGCCGGTGAGCCGCGGGTCGCGCAGGTCCTCGGTGTAGACCGCGCCGGTGGTGAGCAGTCGCGGGTCCTCGACCCGGACGACTCGCGTTCCCATGATGCTCACGTCAACTCCAGTCAGCCCGACGGTCCCGTCGTTCGCTGGCGCACCGTAACCACACCGGCAAGCACCGTCCACGAAGACCCCCGAAACGCGGCCGGCAACGGTGTCAGCCGGGCGGCTGGCCGATCCCCTCGAAGGCCGGCAGGCGCTTGGCCTGGAACGCCGCGACGCCCTCGGCGAAATCGGGCGCGGCCAGCGACGTGCGCATCAGCTGGTCGGAGTCCTCCAGCGCGGCCCTGAGCTCGAGCTCGGCGTGCCGGTAGACCTGCGCCTTGATGGAGGCCATCGCCGCGGGGGAGACCCGGTCCGCGAGCTCCTGGGCGTAGGCCACGGCGGCGTCCAGCAGCTCCTCCGGCGGGTGCACCTGCTGCACCAGGCCCATGCGCAGGGCCTCCTCGCCCTGCACGACCCGCGACGACAGGAGCAGGTCGAGGGCGTGCCCGATGCCGACGTGGCGGGGCAGCAGCCAGGAGATGCCGTGCTCGGCCACCAGGCCGATCTTGGAAAAGGACGTGGTCAGCTTCGCGGTCGTAGCGGCCAGCCGCACGTCGCACATGAGCGCCTGCACGAGCCCCAGGCCGGCGCACGCCCCGTTGATCGCGGCGACCACCGGCTTGGGCACCGACAGCGGGAAGGTCTTGGGGCGGCCGGACGCGGCGGGAGCCAGCTCGGCCGCCCCGCTGCCCAGCTCGTCGAGATCGGCCATGTCGGCGCCGGCGCAGAACGCCCGGCCGGCGCCGGTCACCACGATGGCCTTGACCTCGGGATCGGCCGACAGGTCGGCCAGGTAGTCGAAGTAGAGCCGCTCGAGAGCGGGCGTCCAGCCGTTCATGCGGTGGGGTCGGTGCAGCGTGAGCACCGCGACGGGGCCCCGTCGTTCGAGCAGCACGGGCGGTTCTGCCGTCATGCGTGGACCTCCAAGAGTCGCCGGACCCTCACCGAGTCGGGCCCCGGCGTCAAGCGCCGGCGCTGCGCTTGTCCCTCAGGAAGTCCCACAGGCCGCGGCTGGTGTCGTAGCCGTGGCGCGCCGCGTCCCGGGTCCAGCCGTGGCCGAAGTCGTTGATTTTGACCAGCCGGGCGGCCACTCCGCCGGTGCACCCGGCGTAGTCCAGCCGGGCGGTCCCGCCGACCCGGCTGCTGCGGTGGGTCGAGCACGCGCCGGCGACCGCGAACTGGTCGATCCCGGCCCGCACGGGCGCCACCGCACCGCGGTCGGTGCCGGCCACCGTGCCCCCGTCGTAGGGGACCGTCGTGTCCTTGGCCCCGTGCACGGCGACGACGCTGACCGGCACGTCCGGGCGGCAGCGCTGCGGACCGGCGTCGGCGTACCCGGCGTCGGCGGACATCGCGCCAGCCACGACACCCACGCCGGCGAGCCGGCCGGGCCGCTGGCAGGCGTAGCGGTAGGCCAGCATCCCGCCGTTGGAGAAGCCGACCATGTGCACGCGCGACGGGTCGACCGGCGTGCGCTTGCGCACGTCGGCGACGACGTGGTCGAGGAACTCCACATCGGGCATGTCCGGGTGGTCCCCGGCAGCGCAGCAGGTGCCGGCGTTCCAGGCGCCGGCGTAGCTGCTCGGGAAGACGGTCACGAAGCCCTCGGTCGACCCGAGCTCCTCCATGCCGGAGTAGCGCATGGCGGCGCCGGGGGTCTGGCTGCGCCCGTGCAGCACGATGACCAGCGGGCGCGCGATGTCCGGGCCGGGCGGAACGGCGAGGAAGTAGGTGCGCTGGACCGGGCCGACCGGGGTCTCGACCTGGACCAGCGAGACCCGCTCGGCGGCCCGGCGCTCCGAGGCGGCCGGGGCGGGAGCGTTGCCGGGCGTCATGCCCAGCAGCAGGCCGGCAGCGAGGACGGTGACCAGCAGGGTCAGCCGACGGGAGGCGACACGCACGAACGGAGCTCCTGGTCTGGTCCGGCGACCGGCGCGCCGCCGGGCGACAGCCTTCCACGGACCGCGCGTCGGGCGCGCCGGAGGTCGGCGGCCGCGCCGGGCGTGGGAACGTGCCACCGTGACCGAACTCTCCACCGCGCTGGCGGCCGGCCCCGGCTGGCCGCGCACCGAGGACGGCGACGGGCCGCTGGCCGGCGTCCGCGTCCTGGACCTGTCCCGGGTCCTCGCCGGGCCGTACTGCTGCACCGTGCTCGCCGATCTCGGCGCCGACGTGCTCAAGGTGGAGCGCCCGGGGGCCGGGGACGACACCCGGCACTGGGGCCCGCCCTGGCACGGGGAGGACGCCGCGTACTTCTTCTCCGTCAACCGCGACCGGCGTTCGGTCGCCCTGGACATGACGACGCGAAGCGGCCGCGAGGTGGTGGCCAGGCTGGTCGGGGCGGCCGACGTCGTCGTCGAGAACTTCCTGCCCCATCACCTGACCGCGCTCGGCCTGGAGACGCTGCGCGACAGCGCGCGCGCGGTCTGGGTGTCGGTCCGCGGCGCCGGCGGCGACGGTCCGGACGCCGCTCGTCCCGGCTACGACGTCATGGCGCAGGCCCGCGGCGGCCTCATGTCGGTCACCGGCACCGACGTCCCGACCAAGGTCGGCGTCGCCGTGGTCGACGTCGTCACCGGCCTGTACGCCGCGGTCGGCGCCGTCGCCGGCCTGGTGGGGCGCCAGCCGGCCGCGCCGCGCGGGCGCCGGGTGGAGGTGGGCCTGCTGGAGACGGCCGTCGCGATGATGGTCAACCAGGCGTCGAACGCGCTCATCGGCGGCACGGTTCCGGGGCCGACCGGCAACGACCACCCCAACGTCGTGCCGTACGGGCCGGTGGCCTGCTCCGACGCGCCGCTGGTCCTGGGCGCGGGCAACGACGGGCAGTTCCGCGCGCTGTGCGCCGCGATCGGCCTGGACCCCGACCCGGCCTGGGCCACGAACGGTGGGCGGCTGGCCGACCGGGCCCGGCTCAAGGCGACGCTGGAGAGCGTGCTGAGGACGCGCACCGCGGGGGAGTGGGCGGCGGTGCTCACGGCCGCGGGCGTGCCGTGCGCCCCGGTGCAGGACCTCGCCGCGGTCGAGCTCGACGCGCAGATCCAGGCCGTCGGGCTGGTCCAGGAGGTCGACCACCCGGCCGGCCGGGTGAAGGTCGTCGGCTCGCCGTACCGCCTGGACGGCATCCGGCCGCGGGTACGCCGGGCGCCGCCGCTGCTCGGGCAGCACACCGTGGAGGTGCTGACCGACCTGGGGCTGTCCGAGCGGCTCGTGCAGGAGGTCCTGGGTGCCCACCGGGGGTGAGGCGCTGGTCTCAGCTCTCGCCACGCTCGGCGTCGAGGTCGTCTTCGGGCTGCCCGGCGTGCACAATCTGGCCGCCTGGACGGCGTTCTCCGGCTCGCCGGTGCGCCTGGTCGGGGTCCGGCACGAGCAGACCGCCGGCTACGCCGCCGACGGCTGGGCCCGCGCGACCGGCCGCCTCGGCGTCGCCCTCACGACGACGGGTCCCGGCGCCGCCAACGCGGTGACGGCCACCGGTGAGGCCTGGGCCGCCCACTCGCCGCTGCTCGTGATCGCGACCGACATCCCGTCCACGCTGCGCCGCCCGGGCGCCTACCGCGGGGTGCTGCACGAGACCACCGATCAGGCCGGCTTGTTCCGCCCGATCACCAAGCAGCAGGTACGCGTGGAGCGCGCCGAGCAGCTCTGGTCGGCGGTGGTGGCGGCCGCGACGGTGGCGATGACCTCTCCGCGCCGGCCGGTCTATCTCGAGGTGCCCACCGACCTGCTCTCGGCGCAGGTGCCCGGGCCACCTGGCGCGCTGCCGGCGGCCGCCGCCGCCGCCCCGGTGGACGACGGGCCGGCGCAGGCCGCTGCGCGCCTGCGCGAGCTGGCGCGGCCGCTGATCTGGGCCGGCGGCGGTGCCACCGCGGATGAGGCCGGACCGCTCGTGGCCGAGCT
>JAOPWI010000208.1 GCA_025965755.1 Frankiales bacterium
CGGCCGCCCGCGCGTGCGCTGGCGCGGCGACCGCGGCGGCGTCGTGGTCGCCCTGCTGTGCGCCGCCGTCGCCGGCGCGCTGACCGTGCCGGGCTTCTCCTACGGGGTGGCCGACAAGGACCCCGGCGGCTACGTCACGCACGCGGTCGAGATCTCCCGGTCCGGCGACTACGCCTTCGTCGACCCGCTGCTGTCCAGCGGCGCTCCGGTGCAGCTGACCTCACCGGGGGCGCGCTTTCCGGGGATCTGGATCCGCGGTGCCCGGGACGCCGACGGCAGCTGCGGCGCGGACCGGAACGGCTGCACGATCGTTCCGCAGTTCTATCACCTGTGGCCGGCCCTGCTGGCGGTGTCCTACGACGTCGCGGGCTTCGGCGGGCTGTTCGCGACGGTGCCGCTCATGGGCGTGCTGTCGGTGCTGCTGCTGGTCGCCGTCCTGCGCCGGGTGGGCGACGCGCTGCTGCCGGCCACGCGCCCGTCGGCCGGCCTGGTCGCCGGGCTGGCGGGCGGGCTGCTGCTGGCCACCAACATGCTGCAGGTCTGGCAGACCCGCTTTCCGACGACCGAGGTGCTGGCGCAGGCGCTGTTCCTCGGCGCCCTGCTCGGCGTCGTCGTGACCCTGCAGACCGGCTGGCGCCCGGCGGCCGGCTTCGCCGGGCTGATGGTCGGCGTCGGCTGGCTCAACCGCTCCGACGGCTTCCTGCTGGTGCTGCTCGCCGTCGCCGTCGGCGCGGTGCTGCTGACCGTGCGGCGCTGGGATCCCCGCGCCAGCTGGTTCGCCGCGGGCCTGGGGGTGGTCGTCCCGCACGCTCTGGTGCAGGGCTACCACCTGGCCCGGCCGTACACCGACGCCAACCCGCACGTGTCGCTCGGGCAGTGGGCCCTGCTCGTCGGCGGCTGCCTGGGGCTCGCGCTCGTCCTGCGGACGTTCCTGCGCGCGCCGCTCGCCGCAGCGGTCGCCGGCCTGGAACGCCGCCGGGTCCAGGTCGGCCTCGGGCTGCTCGTCGTGCTCGGCGCGGCGGGGCTGCTGGCGCTCGGGTTCCTGCGGGCGCGGCTGTTCGGCGCCGACCTGTTCGACTACAACGGCCGCGAGATCCGCTCCTTCGACGAGCAGATCATGCCGCGGCTGACCTGGTTCCTCGGGCTGCCCGCCTTCGCGCTGATGCTCGGCGGGCTCCTGGTCGTCGCCGTGCGCCGCTGGTCGGCGTCGGTCTGGGCCGTCGTGATCCCGACGCTGCTGCTGTTCCCGGTCTACGGCTACACCGCGAGCAACTCCACCCGGCTGATGTGGTGGACCCGCCGCTACATCCCGACCGTGCTGCCCGGCATTCTCGTGCTCGTCGCGCTCGCGATCGCCTTCGCGGTGGTCTGGCGCTACCGCGGGCGGGCCTGGCTGCGGGTGCCCGCGGGGCTGGCGCTGGCCGGCCTGGTCGCCTTCTTCCTGTCGCAGTCGCTGCCGCTGCGCAGCCACGACGAGTGGGGCGGCTCGCTGGACATCACCGAGCGGGTGGCCGGGCTCGCCGGCGCCGAGCAGGGCCTCTACCTCTGGGAGCCGCTGGGCTCGCCGGGACAGGCCTGCTGCGCCTCGACCACCCAGCTGTTCGCCACGTCCGTGTGGCTGGTGCACGGGCAGGTCTCGGGGCTGCTGCCCACCGACCCGGGCCAGCGCGCGGCTCTGGTCGCCGACTACCGGGCGCGCTTTCCGACGATGGCGATCTTCGTGCTGGCCGACCGCGGGGAGGTCCCGCAGGGCCTGGACCCGGCGGCGCTGACGCCGGTCGACCACATCGTGACGACGCTGCCCATGTGGGAGGAGAGCAACGACGAGCGGCCGGATGAGGCGCGGGAGATTCCCGTCGACCTGTCCATCTGGCGCGTCACCGGGACGTGACCGCCCGCTCCCTGCTGGCGCCCCTGACCTACCTGCTGCTGGCGGTGTTGGGGCACCTGCCCGCCTTCGCCTCGCTGGCGACCATGACGCAGTGCGCCTGCGAGGACGCGCCGCAGACCGACTGGTTCCTGGCCTGGACGCCCTCCGCGCTGCTCGCCGGGCGCAGCCCGTGGTTCTCCGAGCACCTGCTGGTGCCCGACGGTGTCAACCTCATGTGGAACACGCTGCTCCCGCTGCCCGGCCTGCTCGCGGCGCCGATCACCATGACGGTGGGCCCGCTGGCCAGCCACACGCTGCTCGCCGTCGGGGCCTTCGCCGGCTCGGCGACCTCGATGTGGTTCGTGGCCGGGCGCTGGGCGCCGTGGCCGTGGGCGCGGTTCGCCGCGGGGCTGCTGTACGGCTTCTCGCCGTACCTGGTCGCGCAGGGCAGCGGCCACCTCAACCTCTCGCTCGTCGCGCTGCCCCCGCTGGTGCTGCTGCTGCTCGATGACCTGCTGGTGCGCCAGGAGCGGTCGCCCCGGCGCAGCGGCGTGCTGCTGGGGCTCGTCGCTGCGGTGCAGCTGCTGACGACCGAGGAGGTGCTCGCCTCCACGTTCGTCATGTGCGTGCTCGGCCTGGCCGTCCTGCTGGTGCAGCAGCGCCGGGCGCTGACCGGGCCGCGGGTGCGGCACGCCGCCGCCGGCCTGTCGACGGCCGCCGGCCTGCTCACGCTGCTCACGGCCTGGCCGCTCGCGGTGCAGTTCTTCGGGGAGCGCCGGGTCACCGAGCCGGTGCAGGACGCCTCGCCGTACGCCGCCGACGTGCTCGGCCTGGTCGTGCCGACCGTCTTCCAGCTGCTCGGCACGGACCTGACCGAGCTGTGGGGCGGCAACCGCAGCGAGAACGGCAGCTACCTGGGCGGGCCGCTGCTGGTGCTGCTGCTGGTGCTCGGCTGGAGCTACCGGCACCTGCCGCCCGTGCGGCTGCTGTCCGTCGTCGGCCTGCTCGCCTGGGTGCTGTCGCTGGGGGAGCGGCTCCACGTCGGGGGCACCGAGCTGGACGTGCCGCTGCCGTACGCCGTCTTCGAGCACGTGCCCGTGCTGGCCAACATGGCCGCGGTCCGCTTCTCGCTCTACGTCGTGCTCTGCGGTGCGCTGGTCCTCGCGATCGGACTCGACCGGCTGCACGCCCGGGGGGCGCTGCGCCGCCACCGCGCCCTCGGGACCGCCCTGGCGCTGGCCTGCCTGGTGCCGCTGGTGCCGGCGTGGCCGTACAGCTACCAGGAGGCGGGCACCCCGGCCTACTTCACCTCGCCCGCGGTCGAGCGGGTGCCGCGGGACAGCGTCGCGCTGACCTATCCGGTGCCCCGCTTCCCGACCAGCGCGCCGATGCTCTGGCAGGCCGAGGCGGGCTTTCGCTACCGCTCGCTCGGCGGCTACGTCATCGCGCCGGAGACCTCCGGCGCGGGCACCTTCCGCGGCTCGGTCACCCTGCTGGAGCGGGTGATGGTCGATGTCGTCCGGGGCGCGCCGGTGCCGGCCAGCGGTGCCCTGGACGCGCAGCTGCTCGACGAGCTGGCCACCCTGAAGGTGGACAGCGTGCTGGTCGCGGTGCACGCGCCGGGAGCCACCGAGATGCGGCGCTACGTCACCGCGCTGCTGCGCCGGCCGCCGGACGAGGTCGTCGGCGGCGTGGCGGCCTGGTACCTCGTGCTCGACGAGGTGCTGCCGCGCACGACCCGTCGCTAGCGCCAGCTGTCGGCGCGGCCGACCACCTTCGCGGGCACGCCCGCGACGACCGCGCCGGCAGGGACGTCCTTGGTGACGATGGCTCCGGCGGCCACGACGGCTCCGTCGCCGATCGTCACGCCCTTGAGCACCACCGCCCGGGTGCCGACCCAGACCCGGTCGCCGATGACGACCGGAGCCGCGCTGGGCTGCTCGACCCCGTCGACGGTGATGGCGTGGAAGTCGTTGTCCAGGACCTGGACGTCCCAGGAGAAGGTGCAGAACTCGCCGATCGTGATGCCGGCGGCGCACAGCAGCTTGGTGCCCACGCCGTTGACGTTGGTGCCGTGGCCGATCGACAGCCGCCCGGCGTCGACGACGACGCGCACGCCGCGCTGCAGGCTGACGACGCCGCCGCAGTGCAGCTCGGCGCCCTCCCGCACCCGGACCACGCTCGCGTCGTGCTCGCTGGACAGGCCGAAGCTGCCCAGGCCGATCCGCAGCGCCCCACCCTCGCGGACGGTGATGCGCTCGGCGCCCTCCAGCACGGTGCGGCTGCCGATCCAGATCGGCCGCTGCGGCCGGCCCGTGGCCCGCGGAATCAGCCGGTGGCGCGCGACGCCGTCGTAAAAGGCGCGGGCGCTGGTCTCGCCGGCGCTGCGGAGCGCCAGCATGGCCCGCCGGTAGGTCGCGTACTCGGTGTCCGCCACGTCAGCTGACGAGCGTGACCGGGCGCTCGGACAGGTCGACCGGCGCGGGGCTGCTGGGGTCGAGCTGGCCGAACCGCATCTTCTTGGTGTGCTCGAGGGTGTCCTCGATCAGCGCCCGGTTGGTGCGCAGCAGGTCGCCGATGATGCCGACGATCACGCTCATGAAGCTCATGACGAGCAGGATCGTGCCGACCAGCAGCGACTGCACGTGGTTGCCCTCGTCGCCGGTCGCCTTCAGCACGGCGTAGCGCACGAACGGCAGCAGCCCGAGCACGCCGAACAGCACGGCGAAGAAGCTGAAGATCACGTACGGCTTGTACATGATGTAGGCCTTGACGATGGCTCCGGCCGACTTCAGCACGTGCTGGTAGGTGCTGCTGAACAGCCGCGACTCGCGGGTCTTGGCGTTGGTCCGGACCGGGATGCTGCTGATGGCCATCCGCTTGTTGCCGGCCTGGATGATCGTCTCCATGCAGTAGCTGAACTGCGTGATCGTGTTCAGCAGCATGAGGGAGTCGCGGGAGTAGGCGCGGAAACCGCTGGCCGCGTCCGGCAGGTCGGTGCCGGCGGCCTTGTTGACGATCCGGCTGCCGATCTTCTGGAGCAGCACCTTCGGGCCGGAGAAGTGCTCGACCAGGTGCACCTGGCGGTCGGCGATGACGATGTCGGCGCGGCCCTCGAGGATCGGCTGGACCAGGTCGCCGATGCGCTCCTGCGGGTACTGGTTGTCGCCGTCGGTGTTGACCACGATGTCCGCGCCCAGCTCGAGCGCGCGCTGGACGCCGTCGTGGAAGGAGCGCCCGAGCCCGCGGTTGCGCGCGTGCCGCACGAAGTGGGTGACCCCGTGGGCCTTCGCCACCTCGATCGTCCGGTCCGTCGACCCGTCGTCGATGATCAGCACGAGGATCTCGTCGATCCCCGGAATGTGCCGCGGAATCGTCGACAGAACGGCGGGGAGGGTCTCCTCCTCGTTCAGACAGGGGACCTGGACCACTAGGCGCACGGGCTCGACCTCATCGCTCGGAGACGGGTGTCAGGCCTTGGTGGCCCAGACGATGGTCCAGGGGTAGGGCGACGCGACGGCGCGGACGGAGGCGACCTGCGAGACGAAGCGCTGGAATGCGGGCTTGGTCCAGTGGTTGAGGTGGCCCGGCGTGTTGCCCAGGTCCTTGAGATAGCGGCCGGTCAGCAGGTTGGAGCCCTGGAAGTACGGCTCGCGCGGGACCGACAGCAGCAGGTGGCGCGAGGTGACGCGGGCCAGCTCGCGCAGCCCGGCCTCCGGGTCCTTCAGGTGCTCGAGCACCTCGACGCACACCACCAGGTCGAACTGCTCGTCCAGGAACGGCAGGTTCTCGGCGTCGCCGTGCAGGTAGTGCGGACCGGGGCGCGAGCGCCACTCCGACCGCAGGCCGGCGTCCGGCAGGTCCAGGCCGACGCAGGTGCCGAAGCGGGAGTGCATCTTCTGGCTGATGACACCCTCACCGGCGCCCACCTCGAGCGGGTTGGTCGCCGGGCGGCTGTCGGCCGCGATCTGGCCCACGAGGCCGTCGAGCCGGGTGACGAAGCGCTCCGTGAGCCACTTGATCGCCGGGTTCTTGGCCGTGTACTTCTTGGTGTGGTTGCCGATCACCACGCCGGGGGTCTCGGGCGCCTGCGTCATGGGGGGCAGGCTACCGGCCACGTAACCTCCCCCCGGTGAAGCGCTGGCTGCCCCGCGCGCTGCGCGCCGCCTTCGTGCTGGCGGTGGTCGCCGGGCTCGCGCTGTTCCTCCGCGGCAACGGCGAGGCGTTCACCGCGGCCCTGGCCCGCACCAGCCCGGCGGCGGTTCTCGCCAGCCTGGCCGCGGTCCTCGTCGGCCTGCTGTGCAGCGCCATGGTGTGGCGGGCGCTGCTCACGGACCTGGGCAGCCGGCTGCCGCTGCGCACCGCCCTGCACGTCTTCTTCCTGGGCCAGCTCGGCAAGTACGTCCCCGGCAGCGTGTTCGCCGTCGCGGCGCAGATGGAGCTGGGTCGCGACCAGGGCGTGCCCCGCAGCCGGGTCGGCACGGCCAGCCTGCTGTTCATGGGCGTGCTCGTCGCGGCCGGCCTGCTGGTCGCGGTGGCCACCCTGCCGGTGGCCAGCCCGGGCGCCCTGGACAGCGCCGGCTGGCTGCTCGTGGCGCTGCCGGTCGGCCTGATCTGCCTCGCGCCGCCGGTCCTGACCCGGCTGGTGGCGGTCGCGCTGAAGACGCTGCGCCGGGCTCCGCTGGACCACCCGCTGAGCGCCAGGGGCGTCGGCGCCGCGCTCGGCTGGGCCCTGGCCATGTGGGTGGCCTACGGGGTGCACGCGCTGCTCCTCGTGCAGGCGCAGCCCACCGGCGGCGACGCGAACGCCCTGCTGCTCAGCCTCGGCGGCTACGCGCTGGCCTGGACGGTCGGCTTCGTGGTCGTGCTGGCGCCGGCCGGCGGGGGCGCCCGGGAGGCGGCCTTCGTCGTCGCCTTCGCCCCGCTGCTCGCCCGGCCGGACGCGCTGGCGGTCGCGGTGCTCAGCCGGGTGCTGATGACCGTGGGTGACCTGGTCTGGGGCGGTCTGGGTGCGCTGCTGCGGCCACCTGTGGTTCGATCCGAAAGCGTTCAGCAGCTGGGGAAGGCTGCCGACGTCTGACTGGTACGCCCCCGACCCCGGAGACGCCCTCTCATGCGCCGCTCTTCCCTGCTCGCGCTCACCGGGCTGCTCGGCGGCCTGGTGGCCGTCCTGCCCGCCGCTCCCGCCCTCGCGGAGGACGTCTACGAGCGGCCCGCCGACGGCACGTACGAGGTCGAGGGCCACGGCTGGGGCCACGGCCGCGGCATGTCCCAGTGGGGCGCCCAGGGCGCCGCCAGCCAGGGCCGGTCCGCCGACGACATCACCAGCACCTACTACCCCGGCACGCAGCGCGTGGTGCTGCCCGACAGCGCGATCCGGGTGTGGCTGTCGGCCGACGAGGGCCGCGACACCGACGTGTTCGCCGCACCCGGCCTGAAGGTCACCGACGTCGCGTCCGGCGCCACCGCGGTGCTGCCCGCCGGCCCGGCGCGCTGGCGCGCGGTGCTCAGCGGGTCCGGCCTGCAGCTGCAGTCGCTCACCGACGCCACCTGGACCGCCCACCCGCTGGACGGGCGCACCGAGCTGGCCGGGCCGCTGCGCTTCGGCGGCCCGGAGTTCGTCCGCGTGCAGCTGCCGGCCGGCCACAGCCGCGACTACCGCGGTGCGGTGCAGGCCGTGCGCACCGGCAGCTCCCTGCGCACGGTCGACGTGCTGTCGCTCGAGGACTACCTGCTGGGGGTCGTGCCGCGGGAGTCCTCAGCCAGCTGGCGGCCGGCCGCGCTGCAGGCGCAGGCGATCGCGGCCCGCTCGTACAGCGTCTCCAAGCGCTCCCGGGTGACCGCCGGGGCGACCTACGACATCTGCGACACCACGACCTGCCAGGTGTTCGCCGGCAGCCGGCTCTACAGCTCCAGCGGCCGGGCCACCGAGCTGGAGCCGGCCACCACGACCGAGGCGGTGCGGGCGACCCGCGGCGTCATCCGGGCGCTGAACGGCAAGGCCGTGCATGCGGAGTTCTCCAGCAGCAACGGCGGCTGGTCGACCAGCGGCTTCGTGTCCTACCTTCCGGCCCGCGAGGACCCCTGGGACGGCGCGCTGCCCAACCCGGTGCACGGCTGGAAGGCGGCACTGCCGGTCAGCGCGCTGGAGCAGCGCTTTCCGGCGGTCGGCACGCTGACCCGGGTGCGCGTCACGCACCGCGACGGCAACGGCGACTGGGGCGGCCGGGTCAAGGCAGTCGTTCTCGAGGGCGTCAAGGACGGCCGGGTCACCAGCGTCTCGACGACCGGCGCCGCAGTCCACCAGGCCCGCAGCTGGCCGGCCAGCAGCGACGGTCTGCGCTCGGCGTGGTGGCGGCTGTCCGGCGGCGGCGCCCCGAGCGCCCCCCCGAGCGCCCCCGCGGGCACCCCCGACAGCGCGGTCCACGAGCAGTCCGGCGACCCCG
>JAOPWI010000216.1 GCA_025965755.1 Frankiales bacterium
GCCGGTCAGCGGCAGCTGCGCGCCGGTGCGGGCGGCCCGCAGGACGGACGGCACGAAGCGGGCCGGGTGATCGCCGGGCCCGTAGACCTGGAAGGCCCGCAGCACGGCGGCCCGGATCCCGCGCTCGGCCGCCCCGGCGAGCAGCAGCAGCGAGCCGGCCGCCTTGGTCGCGCCGAAGAACCCGCGGGGCTCGAGCGCGGCGTCCTCGGCGAGCGGAGCCGGGCCGGCGGCGTACTCGGTGGAGGAGCCGAGCCGGACCACGGCGCGGCACCCCTCGGGCAGCGCGTCGGCGAGCCACGGGCTGGTGTTGACCGCGGTGGTCGCCGCCCGCTCGACGGCGGTGTCCTTGCGGCGGGCCGCGGCCAGGGAGAACACCACCTGCGCCCCGCTGCCGCGCACCGCGGCGGCCGCGGCGGCCGGGTCGGCGAGGTCGACCTCGGCCCGGGTGAGCGCCACGACCTCCCAGCCGTCGGCGCGCAGCCGGGCGACGAGGTGGCCGCCGACGAAGCCACCCGCGCCGGTCACCAGCGCGCGGGTCACGCCGGAACGAGCACCGCGGGCGGCACGGCGGCGAACAGCTCGGCCCGGTCGGCCGCGACGTCGCCCGCCGTGCGGGCCCGGGCCGCCCGCACCGCCGCGTGAATCCGCGGCACCTCCACCTGGAGGTCGCGGCCCGCGACGTCGGCGAGAAAGGACCGGCGCAGGAACGTGAAGTCGGCGCCCAGGCGGGCCAGCTCGCCGGCGAGCAGCCGGCTCGGCACGGGCGCCCCGCACTCGGGCAGGGTCAGCCCGGCCACCCCGAACGGGCCGGGAACGGCGGCGCGCACCGCGTCGGCCGTGTCGTCGACGAGCGGCTCGAACAGCTCCGTCGAGCCGCGGTCGATGCGCAGGTCGTTGAGCCCGAGATAGACCCGGGACAGCGGCCGGGCCGCCAGCTCGCCCGCCTGCCGCACCGCGTCCTGCGTCTCGACCAGGATTCCCAGCCCGCACCGGCCGGCCACCAGGTCGAGCGTGCGGTCGACCTGCTCGGGAGTGCGCACCATCGGCAGCAGCACCTCGTCGGCGCCGCGCTCGACCGCCGCGTCGACCTCGGCGGCGGTCCACGCGCCGTAGCCGTTGAGGCGGCACAGGACCGTGCCGTCCGTCGCGGCACGCACCCGGCTCAGGTCGGCCCGGGTGTCCGCGTTGATCTGGGTGCCCTCACCGGCCTGGCGGCGGGCCTTGCCGCGGCGCTCCCAGTCGACGACGACGCCGGCCGCCCCGGCCGTCACGACGGCGGACACGAAGGCGGGAGCCACGGAGAAGACGAAGAGGTCCACGCGCAGACCTTAGGGCAGCCTTCCCTAAGGCCAGGCGCCAGGTGGCTCGCTCCCCTGGCCCTGCGGTCCGGGACCGGCCGGCCGGCCGCGGTCGGGTCACGGTCCAGGGCTCGGCCTGTTCGCGATCGTGTCCCCGGCACTACCGTGGGAGCCGACCCAGAGGGGGACCCGTGCTGTACGGCGTGATCGCGCTCGTCTCACTCGCCATGCTCGTCTACTGCGTGCTCGACATCATCCGCACGCCGGACGCCCAGGTGCGCAACCTGCCCAAGCTGCTCTGGCTGCTGCTCGTCGTCATCCTGCCCCTGCCCGGCGGCGTGGCCTGGCTGATGGCCGGCCGGCCGGTTCCCGGTGGCGCGGGCGGCGGGCCGTACACCGGCAGCACCGGCGCGGCCCCGCGCGCCCCCCGGCCGGGGCCGGTCCGGCCGTCCAACCCCGACGACGACGAGGACTTCCTGCGCAGCTTGCACGACCGGGCCGAGCAGCAGCGGCGGGCCGCCGAGGACCAGCGCCGGCGCGAGGCCGAGGGCTCCTAGGCCGAGGGCTCGTCCCGGCGGGCCGGCGCGGACGACGACGGCTCAGCTCGGTGGCAGCCAGCTGCGGTCGAAGCCGGCCACGCCGCCCGGCGCGACCAGCGGCCGGTAGGGCATGGCGTCGGCGTAGGTGACCAGCGCCGCCGGCAGCACCGGCGCCGGCACCGCGTCGAGCCGGCCGTCCAGGAGCAGGCGCAGCGCCAGCCCGGGAAAGTCCACGCCGGTGGTGCACGACTGGTAGAGCCCGGACGCGGCCCGGGTGTTGACCTCGAGCAGCACCGGCTCCCCCGACGCGCGCTCCTTGGTCTGCACGTTGGACAGGTAGCCCAGCCCGAAGCCCTGCACGACCCGCTCGGCCAGCTCGCGCACCGCCGGCACCTCGACCAGCGTGCGGACGAACGGCGGGGCGGTCTTGCCCCGGGTCACCGCGGCCAGCAGCGTCCCGTCGTCGGACAGGCAGTCGGTGCTCCACTCCGGCCCGGGCAGCCACTCCGACACGAGCAGCGGCGCAACCGTGCCGGCCCGGCCGAGCAGGTCCTCGTAGCGGGCCCGGCTCATGGCGTGGGACGGCAGCGCGAACAGCGCCGCCGGATCGTCGGTCGCGTCGTCGAGCTTGTAGAAACCGGCGCCCGCGACCCCGACGGCCGGCTTGACGCAGACCTGCAGCCCGGCCGCCTCGAGCGCGTCGCAGGCCGCCCGGAAGCCGGCCAGGTCCTGCACCGCGTGCCAGGCCGGCACGGCCACGCCGAGCGCCGCCGCCTGCTCGTACGTCGTGCGCTTGTCCTGCAGCGCCTCGATCCCGCGGGGCTCGCCGACCAGGACCTTCGTGCCCTGGGCCTCGAACTCGGCCCGCCGGCGGGCGACCGCGAGCATCTCCCGGCCCGGCACGAAGACGTCCACCTGCTCGCGCGCGCACAGCGCCAGCGCGACGTCGACGAACGCGTCGCCGGCCTCGACCGGCTCCGGAAACGCCAGGTCGCACACCTGCAGGAACGGCGCGCACGCCTCCCGGTGCGAGCCGAGCACGTGCAGGTCGTAGGACGCGCGCAGCAGCCCGATCAGCTGGTAGGTGCCGCGGAACTGTTCGTTGAACCAGATCCTCACGCGTACGAGTGCAGGCCGACGACGAAGAGGTTGACCACGTAGTAGTCGATGATGAGCGCCACCGCGGCGGCGACGGCGACCCAGGCCGCCTTGCCGCCCTTCCAGCCGGCGGTGGCGCGCGCGTGCAGGTAGCCGGCGTAGAGCACCCAGGTGATGAACGACCAGGTCTCCTTGGGGTCCCACCCCCAGTAGCGACCCCACGCCGCCTCGGCCCAGATCGCTCCCGCGATGATCGCGAAGGTCCAGATCGGGAAGGCGAAGGCGATCACCGAGTAGGACGCGCGGTCCAGCGACGGGGCGGCCGGCAGCGACGGGCCCAGGGTGAGCGGGAAGCGCAGCGGGCTGCCCGCGGTGACCTTCTCGTCGTGGCGCACGCGCAGCAGGTACAGCAGCGCGATGACGCCGGACAGCAGGAAGGCGCCGGACGACATGACCGCAGCCGCGACGTGGATCTTGAGCCAGTAGCTGTCGAGCGCCGGCACCAGCGGCCCGACCGGCGTGTAGAGCACCGTGCCGGCCAGCCCCAGATAGAGCACGACCGGGACCATGACGAACGCGCCGAGCGAGCGGTCGACCCGCTGCCGGCCGACCAGGACGAGGAAGCCGACGACGGCGCAGAACGCCACCGAGGACGAGAACTCGAACATGTTGCCCCACGGGGGGCGGCCGGCCGCGACGCCGCGGAGCAGCAGCGAGACGGCGTGGACGACGGCGCCGCCGGTCGTGAGCGCGACGGCCAGCCGGCCCAGCGAGCGCTTCTGCGGGGCGGCCG
>JAOPWI010000221.1 GCA_025965755.1 Frankiales bacterium
GCCGAGCACCCAGAGCCGGCCCTGCGGCACCAGCACGCCGGGAGCGCCCGGCGGGCAGACCTGCGGGCCGGTACCGGCCTCGCAGAACGGCATCTGGTCGTCCTCGAAGACGTACGGCTCGTTCAGCGCCACCGGCGGGCCGGAGCCGCCGGCCTGCACCGTGACCTTGCCGTCGGCGCAGCAGGCGACCCGGTCCCCGGGCACGCCGATGACGCGCTTGATGAAGTCCTTCTCCCCCGGCGCGCCGAGGCCGACCGCCCCGCTGATCGAGCGCAGCACCCGCTGAATGCCCTCGGCCGGCGGCGCAGCCGCGACCTCGGGGCTGAAGGAGTCCAGGCCGTTGAAGACCACGATCTCGCCGCGGTGAATGTCGCGGAAGCGGTAGACGAGCTTGTTGACCAGGACCCGGTCCTGCAGCTCGAGCGTCTGCTGCATCGAGCCGGACGGGATGTAAAAGGCCTGCACGAGGAAGGCCTTGATGAGCAGCGCAAGCACGAAGGCCACCAGCACCAGGAACGGCAGCTCGCGGAAGAACGAGCCGCTGGACCGGTGCGGGCGCCCGCCGGCGGGAACCGCGGAGGGAGTGCCCCCGGGGCCTGCGGGGCCGCCGAGCCCGGGGCCGCCGGGGGCCGGCGCCGCGAACCGGTCGGCCGGCCCGACGGGGCCGTCCCGGTCGTCGGACGGCGGCGCGCTCTCGGGGCCGCCGGCGTACGGCGACGCCTCGGTGGTGGCGCCGGGGCGCTCGTCGTCGCTCATCACGGGAAGCCTAACGGGCGGTGTGCGGCCGACGTGCCGGGCCGGTGGGCGGCCCAGCGGAGCGCTAGGCCGACGGGGCGTCGGCCGTCACGGCCGCCGGGGCGGCCATCGGAGCGGTGGTCGCGCTGCCCTTGACCTTCACCGGCACGTTGTCGCGCTTCTCCTTGATCTTGGCCTTCTTGCCCCGCAGCTCGCGCAGGTAGTAGAGCTTCGCGCGGCGCACGTCACCACGGGTGACGACCTTGATGTCCTCGATGACCGGGGTGTGCACCGGGACGGTGCGCTCCACGCCGACGCCGAAGCTGACCTTGCGCACCGTGAACGTCTCGCGGACGCCACCGCCCTGACGGCGGATGACCACGCCCTGGAAGCGCTGGACGCGGGAGCGGTTGCCCTCGACGACCCGGACGCCGACGTCGAGCGTGTCGCCGGGGCGGAACTCGGGGACGTCCGCGCGCAGCTGCTGGGCGTCGAGCTCGTCGAGGGTGTGCATGAGAGAAGGTCGCTTCCTCGTGCTGCCCGGCGCGCGCGAGCGCGACCTGAGGCAGGTGGTGGGTGGGACAGGTCTGAAGTCGTACGACGTGCCGGCGCGCGGGAGCACGCTGCGGCAGCCCTCTACTCTGCCACACCCGGCTCCGGGCCGTCGAACCCCGCGGCGGCCAGGGCGGCGCGGTCGCGCGCATCCAGGCGGTGGGCGAGGGCAGCCAGCAGCTCCGGTCGCCGGGCCGCGGTCCGGCGCAGCGCCTCGTCGCGCCGCCACCGGGCGATGACCGCATGGTCCCCGGACAGCAGCACCGGCGGCACCTCGAGGTCGCGCCAGACCGGCGGGCGGGTGTACGCGTCGCCCTCCAGCAGGCCGTCGCTGAAGGAGTCCTCCGCGTGCGAGCGGGCGTTGCCCAGCACGCCGGGCAGCAGCCGGCCGACCGCCTCCACGACGACCAGCACGGCCACCTCGCCTCCGGCGAGCACGTAGTCGCCGAGGGAGACCTCGTCGACGACCATGCGCCGGCGGGCGTCCGCCACGAAGCGCGCGTCGATGCCCTCGTACCGGCCGCAGGCAAAGGCCAGCCACGGCTCGGTCGCGAGCTCGGCGGCGAGGTCCTGGGTGAACGGTCGGCCCGCGGGGGTCGGCACCACCAGGCGCGGCGCCGGGGCCGGCCCGCCGGACGCGACGACGGCGTCCAGCGCCTGGCCCCACGGCTCGGGCTTCATGACCATGCCGGGCCCGCCGCCGTAGGGGCTGTCGTCGACGGTGCGGTGGACGTCGCTGGTGAACGAGCGGGGATCGGTGGTCCGGACCTCGAGGAGCCCGCGCTCCCGGGCCTTGCCGATCAGCGAGACGCCGAGCGGCGCGAGGTAGTCCGGAAAGAGCGTGAGGACGTCGACGAGCACTAGGGCCCGTCGGGCGCGAGGGGCTGGCCGGGAACGGCGGGCTCGGTGGGGTCGGTGGGGTCGGTGGGGTCCGTGGGGTCCGTGGGGTCGGTGGGGTCGGTCAGGTCGAGCAGCCCCTCGGGAGGGTCCAGCACCACCCGGCCGCCGGCGACATCGACGGTGGGAACCATCGCGGCCAGGAACGGCACCAGCACCTCGTGCGGGCTGTCGTCGCGCTTCACGGCCAGCACGTCGCCCTGCGGCAGGTGCAGCACCTCGCTGACCGTGCCGACCCGGGTGCCGTCGACGAGCTCGGCGACGAGCCCCTTGAGCTGCACGTCGAGAAAGACGTCGGGGTCCTGCGGCAGCGGCAGCGTCGCGGCGTCCACGAGCAGCAGCGTGCCCCGCAGCGCCTCGGCGGCGTTGCGGTCGGGAACGCCCTGGAACGCCACCATGAGCCGGCCGTTCTGGTCCCGGGCGGCCTCGACGGTGAGCGGACCCCGCTCGGCGGGCTCGGTCAGCAGCTCCGCGCCGGCGGCGAAGCGGGCCTCGGGCTCGTCGGTGCGGACCTCCACGGTCACCTCGCCGCGGATGCCCTGGGGCTTGCCGATGCGGCCGACGACGAGCAGCTCGGAGGCGACCGGCGGGAGCGCCGCGACCCCGGGCGGGAGTTCAGGCGGGAGTTCGGGCGGGAGTTCGGGCGGGAGTTCGGGCGACGGCGCGGACGCCGCCGCGGCGCGCTCCGGTCGCCGGCTGCGAGAGCCGGCGACCGAGCGGCGGGCCGGAGGGGCCACGGGGCTAGCGCACCTCGTCGGTGTCGACCACGTCGACGCGCACGCCCTTGCCGCCGAGAGCGGCCACGACCGTGCGCAGCGCCTTGGCGGTGCGGCCGCCGCGGCCGATCACCTTGCCGAGGTCGTCCGGGTTGACCCGGACCTCCAGGGTGCGGCCACGCCGGTTGCTCACCAGGTCGACGGTGACGTCGTCAGGGTTGTCGACGATGCCCCGGACGAGGTGCTCGAGAGCGGCCTCGAGCACTACTCGCTCGCGGGAGCGGCGTCAGCGGCCGGCACGTCGGCCGGCGCGCTCACCTCAGCCGCACCGGACGGCGCCGGGGCGTCGTTCTTGGTCGACTTCTTGGCCTTGGGGGTGGTCGCCGCACCGGCGGCCTCCAGGCCCTCACGGGCAGCGGCCTCGAAGGCGGTCCGCTTGTCGGCCTTCGGCTCGGCCATGAGCATCGCCGGCGGGGCGGGCTCGCCCTTGAAGCGCTGCCAGTCACCGGTCACCTTGAGGAGGCGCTCGACCGGCTCGGTCGGCTGCGCACCGACGCCCAGCCAGTACGACGCGCGGTCCGCGTCGACCTGGATGACCGACGGGTCCTCCTTGGGGTGGTACTTGCCGATCGTCTCGATGACGCGGCCCTCACGCTTGGTGCGCGCGTCAGCGACGACGATGCGGTAGTACGGGGCGCGCATCTTGCCCAGGCGCATGAGCTTGATCTTGACTGCCACGGTCTTCGTTGCTCCGGTCGCGTTAATGGGGGTGGGCGGCCGGGACCGCGCGTGGGGTTGCGCGCCGGCTGCACCTTGATGGCCGCCGTGGACGGGTAGAGGGCCGTCGTACGGCGGTGGCTCGCCGACAGTCTGCCAGACGCGGCGGACCGGCGTCCGGGCGACGGCCGGCCGCGGCGATTCTGCGTACGGCGGCCGCCGCGTCGGGCAGGATGCGCGCGTGTTCTCCTCCTGGGCCGCGCACTGCCGACAGGACGGGGTGCTGCGCCGCTACCTGCTCGCCCTGCTGCTCCTCGCCGTGGGCGCCGCCGCGGCGCTGCCCTCGCGCGCCCTCGCCGAGGGCGACGCTCCGGCCGGTCCGTCCACGTCCACGTCGGTGCTGCGGCTGACGCCTGCGGGGCTGCCCAGCACGCTGCCCGCTGGAGTCGGCTTCACCGGCGAGCTGACCTGGGAGCAGGGCGGACAGCTGCGCCGCGTGCGGGTGCACGTTCCCCGGACCGTTCGCCGCCCGGCCACGCTGGTGGTGACCCTGCACGGGCTGTACCAGACCGTGACAGCCGCCGAGGCCGACCAGGACTGGACCTCGCTCGCCGAGAAGCGCGGCGCGATGGTGGCCTGGGCCGTCGGGCCGGACGCCTCGTGGAACGCCGGCGTGTGCTGCGGCCGGGCCGCGGCGGTCGAGCGCGACGACGTGGCGTACCTCGACCGGACGCTCGACGTGCTCTCCGCGCTGCACCCGGTGCACCCGAGGCGCGTGCACCTCGCCGGGTTCAGCAACGGCGCGATGATGGCCTACCGGTACGCCTGCGCACGGCCCGAGCGGATCGCCTCCGTGCTGGGCGTGGCCGGCACGCTGACGAGCATCTGCGGGCGCCGGCCGACCGTGCCGGTGCTCGCGGTCCACGGCTCGGCCGACTCCACCGTGCCGGTGGCAGGCACCCGGTGGAGCAGCTACCTGCGCACGCCGCTCAAGCCGACCTGGGAGGTCGGGCGGGCGTTCGGCACCAAGGCCACGACCAGGGGCGTCGTGCTCGCCGGCTTCGGCCACGGCTGGCCGACCAAGGAGCGGGGTGGCTACGACGCCACCGCCCGCGGCTGGGACTACTTCGACGCCCACCCGCGCGCCCGCTAGCCGTTAGCGCGGGCGGCGCAGGCCGAGCGGGTCGGGGCCGGGCTGGGGCGGCAGGCCCAGCGGGTTGGGCCCGGGCGGCAGCTGCGGAAAGCCGCGGGGCAGGCCGGGCG
>JAOPWI010000230.1 GCA_025965755.1 Frankiales bacterium
GTGCTGGACGACCTCAATGGAGAGGATCCCATGACGACCACGGCTCCTGGTGCCGCGAGCACCATCCCCGGCCTGGACCAGGCACCCACCAAGAACCAGAAGCTCCTGGCCTGGGTACGGGAGATCGCGGAGCTCACCACCCCTGACCGGGTGGAGTGGTCGGACGGCTCCGAGGAGGAGTGGCACCGCCTCACGCAGCTGCTTGTCGACAACGGCACGTTCATCAAGCTCGACGAGTCCAAGCGCCCCAACAGCTTCTACGCCACGTCCGACCCGACCGACGTCGCCCGGGTCGAGGACCGCACCTTCATCTGCTCCGAGAACGAGGTCGACGCGGGCCCCACGAACAACTGGATGGCCCCCGACGAGATGCGGGCGACCCTCAAGCCGCTGTTCGCCGGCTCGATGAGGGGCCGGACGATGTACGTCGTCCCATTCTGCATGGGCCCGCTGGGCGGCCGCATCAGCCAGTACGGCGTCGAGATCACCGACAGCCCCTACGTCGTGACCAACATGAAGATCATGACGCGCATGGGCACCCAGGCGCTCGAGGAGATCGGCGAGAACGGCTTCTTCGTTCCCGCCGTGCACACGGTCGGCGCGCCCCTGGAGCCGGGCCAGCAGGACGTCGCGTGGCCGTGCAGCGACACCAAGTACATCGTTCACTACCCCGAGACCCGCGAGATCTGGTCCTACGGCTCCGGCTACGGCGGCAACGCGCTGCTCGGCAAGAAGTGCTTCGCCCTGCGCATCGCGTCGGTCATGGCCCGCGACGAGGGCTGGATGGCCGAGCACATGCTCATCCTGAAGCTGACGCCGCCCAACGGTGCGCCCAAGTACGTCACCGCCGCCTTCCCGAGCGCCTGCGGCAAGACCAACCTGGCGATGCTCCAGCCGACCATTCCCGGCTGGAACGTCGAGACCGTCGGCGACGACATCGCCTGGATGCGGTTCGGCGAGGACGGCCGCCTCTACGCGATCAACCCCGAGGCCGGCTTCTTCGGCGTCGCGCCGGGCACCGGCGAGGACACCAACGCCAACGCCGTCAAGACCTTCTACGGCAACTCCATCTTCACCAACGTCGCGCTGACCGACGACGGTGACGTCTGGTGGGAGGGCCTGACCGACGAGCCGCCGGCGCACCTGACCGACTGGAAGGGCAACGACTGGACGCCCGCGTCGGAGACGCCGGCCGCCCACCCCAACGCCCGCTTCACCACCCCGGCCGGCCAGTGCCCGACCATCGCGCCGGAGTGGGAGAACCCCGAGGGCGTGCCGATCTCGGCCATCCTGTTCGGCGGTCGCCGCGCCAGCGCCGTTCCGCTGGTCACCGAGTCCTTCAACTGGCAGCACGGCGTCTTCCTCGGCGCCTCGGTCTCCTCCGAGACCACCGCCGCCGCCGCCGGCGCCATCGGCCAGCTGCGCCGTGACCCGTTCGCCATGCTGCCGTTCTGCGGCTACAACATGGGCGACTACATGAAGCACTGGCTCGAGATCGGCGAGGCCACCGACGCCGACAAGCTGCCGAAGCTGTACTACGTCAACTGGTTCCGCAAGGACGACAACGGCAAGTGGCTGTGGCCGGGCTTCGGGGAGAACTCCCGCGTTCTGAAGTGGATCGTCGGGCGCATCGACGGCGAGGGCAGCGGCGTCGAGACCCCGATCGGCATCCTGCCGACCAGGGACGCCCTGGACCTGGACGGGCTCGACGTGCCGGACCGCGACCTGGACCTGCTGCTCAGCGTCGACACCGACGTGTGGAAGCAGGAGGCCGACCTCATGCCCGCCTACTTCGCGCAGTTCGGCGACCGCCTGCCGGCCGCCATCACCGACGAGCACCAGGCGCTCGTCCGGCGCCTGAACGGCTAGTCGAGCCCGGACGCCGGAGCCCGTCGCCCTCCGGGGCGGCGGGCTCCCCGCCAGGGGGCGGACGCCGGGCCTGCCGGGTGTCGGTCGCCGGGTGTCGGTCGCCGGGTGGCGGACAAGAAGGGTGCCGTGGCGGAGCTGCGGTGCGGGGACGGGCGCAGGGTGGGTGTGCTCCCGGTCCCGGTCCTGGACCGTGACGGCGTCGCGTACGAGGTGACGCTGTCGCTCGCCCTCGACGACGTCCCGTTCGGCGCGGTCGGGGAGCGCTGCGGCTACTTCGTCGCGGCCGCCGCAGCGCGGCTGCGCGCTGCCCGGCAGGCCGGCGACGCCTTTCCCGCCAGCAGCCTGGAGGCCGGCCTGCGGGCCTGGGCCGAGGACGACGACGCCGACCCCGACGCCGTCTGGCGGGTGCTGCAGCGCTACGTCCCGCGGGACCGCGAGCTGTTCTGCTTCCGGGCCCGGGACCCCGACGACATCGCCGCGGCCGGTCAGATCCGTGCCTGCGTCGAGCAGGTCCATCGGTGGCAGCACGGCCGGTGGTCGCGCCGGTCGCAGGCCGTCGTCGACGTCTGGGGCGACCGGGGGCACGGCGTGCGGGCCGTGCTCGACAGCGACGAGCTGCTCGCCTTTCTCGAGTCGCTCGTCCGCGACTGCGCCGCCGTCGGCGTCCGCTACGACGACTCCGACGACGGATCGGTGCTGCGGCGTCCGGCCGGCTGAGACTGGCCGCGGTCCCGGTGGAGCCGCCAGAACAGCTGGCGCGCTCCTGCGGTTACGCTCCGGCCGAGCGTTGCGACGCTGCAGAAGACGGGTGCGGGAGGGGGTGCGGCGGTGGGGCTGCGCGACCTGGCGTACGAGCTGTACGAGCGCCGCCTCGCCGCCGGCCTGGCCCGGTCCAAGGCTCCGGTGCCCCGGCACGTCGGCGTCATCCTCGACGGCAACCGCCGGTGGGCCCGCGCGGTCGGGGCGAGCAGCGTCAACGACGGCCACCAGCGCGGCGCGGACAAGATCGTCGAGCTGCTCCGCTGGTGCGACGAGGCCGGCGTCGAGGTCGTCACGCTGTGGCTGCTGTCGACGGACAACCTGTCGCGCCCGGAGCCCGAGCTGGCGCCGCTGCTGGGCATCATCGAAGGCGTCGTCGTCGACCTCGCGGCTCCCGGCAACAAGTGGACGCTCAACGTCGTCGGCGCCCTGGACCTGCTGCCGGCCGACACCGCGCGGCTGCTCAAGGAGACGGCGGCCGGCACCGGCGGGCGGCCGGGCGTGCACGTCAACGTCGCGGTCGGCTACGGCGGGCGGCGGGAGATCGCGGACGCCGTGCGGGCGATGCTGCAGGCCCACGCGGCCAGCGGGTCCACGCTCGAGGAGGTCGCGGAGTGTCTCGACGTCGAGCACATCGCCGAGTACCTCTACACCCGCGGGCAGCCCGATCCCGACCTCGTCATCCGCACCAGCGGCGAGCAGCGGCTGTCGGGCTTCCTGCTCTGGCAGAGCGCCCACAGCGAGTTCTACTTCTGCGACGCCTACTGGCCCGACTTCCGCCGGGTCGACTTCCTGCGGGCGCTGCGCGCGTACGCCGCCCGCACCCGGCGGTACGGCACCTGAGAGCCCCCGCAGCCGGCGGGCGGGCCCTCGGCCGACCCTCGGGGCAGCGGGTCCTTGCCCGCTAGGGTGCGGCATGCCTGTCGACCCGCAGCTCGCGCCACTGCTGGAGCTGTTCTACGCGGTCCCGACGCCTCCGGTGTCGCAGCTGACCCCGGAGCAGAACCGCGCGCAGTACGCCAAGGTGGTCGCCATGCGCCGCGGCGAGGGCTATGTCGCCGAGGACGTCGGCTCGTTCGCCGACGTGTCGGCGGGCGGGGTGCCGGCGCGGCTGTACCGGCCGGCCGGTCGCTCGCGGCCCGGCGTCCTGGTCTACCTGCACGGTGGCGGCTGGGTCGTCGGCGGGCTGGACTCCCACGACGCCGTGGCCCGGGCGCTCTGCCGGCGCGGGTCGCTCAGCGTGCTGTCGGTCGACTACCGGCTCGCGCCCGAGCACCCGTTCCCGGTGCCCTACCAGGACTGCCTGGCGGCCACCCGCTGGGCGCTGTCGTCGCTCGGCGGCCCGGTGGTCGTCGGCGGGGACTCGGCCGGCGGCAACCTCGCCGCGGCGGTGGCGCTGACCCTGGGCTCGGCGTTGGCGGGGCAGCTCCTGGTCTATCCGGCCCTGGACGGCGCGGGATCCCACCCCTCGCACGCGGAGCTGGCCCAGGGCTACTTCCTGGAGCTGCCGGACATGCAGTGGTACTGGGCGCAGTACGCCGGGACGGCTGACCGCACCGACCCGCTGCTGTCCCCGCTGCACGCGCCGTCGCTGGCCGGGCTGGCTCCGGCCGTGGTCGTCACGGCCGAGTACGACCTGCTGCGTGACGAGGGGGACCTGTACGCCGCGCGGCTCGCGCAGGCCGGCGTTCCGGTGCGGCACTGGGTCGAGCGCGGGCTGACGCACGGCTTCCTCGGCAGCGGGGCGACGGTGCAGGCGGCCGACGAGGCCGTCAGCGAGGTCGCGCTCGCGGTCACCGCCCTGCTCGACGAGGCCGCCGCGCCCTGACGCCGGCGCCGCCGGCGAGAGAGTTCGCTCCGGCGCGCGAGGTCTGCGGGGTGGCTGCGTAGTACGGGGCGAAGGGCGACGACGGGTCGCCCGCAGCACAAGGAGCCCTCCTCATGGTCAAGCGCCTCGTCGCCGTCGCCTCCCTCGCGTTCGCCATCGCCGGCATCGCCGCGGCTCCGGCCCATGCCGCCTCCGTCTGCCTGACCACCGACGTCACCGTGAACGGCACCGCGTCGCCGCTCAACGGCACGAACTGCCTGCCGGCCTAGCCCGCCGCAGCCCCTGGCTGTCCGAGGGCCCGCCTCCCCTGCTGGGTGGGGAGTGCGGGCCCTCGGGCGCGTCCGCAGGCGCCGCGGCGAAGCGGGGCAGCCGGGTCAGGCCTGCGGCGGCCGGGTCATCGACAGCACGTCGAGCGCCGCGTCGAGCTGCTCGACCGTCAGGTCACCGCGATCGACGTAACCGCCCTCGAGCACCACCTGGCGGATCGTCTTGCGCTCCTTGAGGGCCTGCTTGGCGACCTTGGCCGCCGCCTCGTACCCGATGTACTTGTTCAGCGGCGTGACGATCGAGGGCGAGGACTCGGCCAGCTCGCGGCAGCGCTCCTCGTCGGCGACGATGCCGTCGACGCACCGGTCGGCCAGCAGGCGCGACACGTTGGCGAGCAGCCGGATCGACTCGAGCAGGTTGCGGGCGAGCACCGGCAGCATGACGTTGAGCTCGAAGTTGCCGGCGGCGCCGGCGAACGCGATGGTCGCGTCGTTGCCGATGACCTGCGCGCAGACCATGCAGGTCGCCTCGGGAATGACGGGGTTGACCTTGCCGGGCATGATCGAGGACCCGGGCTGCAGGTCCGGGAGCAGGATCTCGCCGAGCCCCGCGCGCGGGCCGGAGCCCATCCAGCGCAGGTCGTTGCTGACCTTGAACAGCCCGACCGCGATCGTGCGCAGCTGGCCGGACGCCTCGACCAGCGCGTCGCGGGCACCCTGCGCCTCGAAGTGGTCGCGCGCCTCGGTCAGCGGCAGCCCGGTGGCCGCGGCGACCTCCGCGATCACCTGAGCCGAGAAGCCGGGCGGGGTGTTGATGCCGGTGCCGACCGCGGTGCCGCCCAGCGGCAGCTCGGCCAGCCGGCCGAGGGAGGACTGCAGCCGCTCGATCCCGTACCTCACCTGCGCGGCGTAGCCGCCGAACTCCTGCCCCAGCGTGACGGGCGTGGCGTCCATGAGATGCGTACGGCCGCTCTTCACCACGGTGGCGAACGCATCGCGCTTGCGCTCCAGGGAGGCTGCGAGGTGCTCCAGCGCCGGCACCAGGT
>JAOPWI010000310.1 GCA_025965755.1 Frankiales bacterium
GGCAGGCAGCCCGCGACGGCCCGGGCCGCTGCGGCGCGGCGCACCAGCTGCGCGTCGAGGGCGGCCCAGGCGGCGTCGACCCGGGCATGCAGCCGGTCCAGCCGGCCAGCGGTCCAGGTCACGTACAGCGCGAGCACCACGACCAGCGCGACGGTGAGGACGGCGAGGGTCACCGCAGCCTCAGGGCGCGACGCGGGTCGTGACCACGGCAAGCCAGCGGCGCAGGGTGCCGGACAGCCGGCCCGGGTCGTCGTCACCGAGGCGGTCCAGCTCGTCCTCGACCGGCTCGGGCAGCGCGTCCTCGTCCAGCGCGGTCTCGTCCAGCCACACCGGTGCGGCGGCGGCGACGGTCTCGTACACCTCGACGACCGCCTTGCTGACGGTCGACCAGTCGTACGCCTGCACCGCCCGGCGACCCTCGGCGGCCAGCCGGGCCCGACGCGGCGCGTCACCCAGCAGGTCGGCCAGCGCGCTCGCCAGCGCCTCCGCGTTTCCCACGGGGAACAGCACGCCCGCGGTGCCGTCCTCCAGCACCCGCCGGAACGCCTCCAGGTCGCTGGCGACGACGGGCGTGCCGGTGGCCATGGCCTCGATGAGCACGATGCCGAAGCTCTCGCCGTGCGTGTTGGGCGCGCAGTAGACGGTGCCGCTGGCGTAGACCCGCGGCTTGTCCTGCTCGCTCACCCGGCCGACCAGCTCGACGGACCCCTCCAGCCCGGCCGGCACGTCCACCTCGCGCGGGTCGCCGGGCCCGGCCACGAGCAGCCGCACGTCCGGCACCCGCGCGACCAGGGACGGCAGCGCGGCCATCAGCACGGCCAGCCCCTTGCGCGACTCGTCGACCCGGCCGAGGAACACCACGGTGGGCCGGTCCGGCTGGTCGGGCAGCGGCTGCGCCCCGCCGAAGCGGTCGACGAAGACGCCGTTCGGGATGAGCACCGCGTCTCCGCCGAGGTGCTCCACCACCACCCGCCGCGCGGCCGGGGACACCGCGATGCGTCCCGTGATCTTCTCCAGGCCGGGCTGCAGGGCGGTGCCGAAGACCTGCAGCGCGCGGCTGCGGGCCGTGGCGGTGTGGAACGTCGCGACCATCGGCCCGGTCGCGGCGAAGCAGGCCAGCATCGACAGTGACGGCACGGTCGGCTCGTGCAGGTGCAGCACGTCGAACCGGCCGCGTCGCAGCCACCGCCGGGTGCGCGCCAGGGACAGCGGGCCGAAGGCCAGCCGCGCGACGCTGCCGTTGTAGGGCACCGGCACGGTGCGGCCGGCGGGCACCACGTAGGCGGGCAGGTCGGCCTCGTCCGGGTCGTCCACCGGGGTGAGCACGCTGACCTCGTGGCCCAGCCCGATCAGGCTGTCCGCCAGGTCGCGGACGTGGGCCTGCACCCCGCCGGGCACGTCCCAGGTGTAGGGGCAGACGAGGCCGACCTTCACGCGACCGGCACCCGTCGCGGGTCGTCGGCGGCCAGGTCCTCGAGCCACAGCCGCTGCAGCATGTGCCAGTCGGCCGGGTGGGCGGCGATGCCGGCGGCGAACGCGTCGGCCAGCTGCTGGGTCATGGTGGCGACGTCGGTGCCGGCCACCTCCTCGTGCCAGGTGCACAGCCAGCCGTCGTCGGTGAACGCCAGCGTCACCGGAAGCAGCACCGCGCCGGTCCGCAGCGCCAGCGACGCCGGGCCCGCCGGCATGCGGGCGGTGGCGCCGAAGAACTGCACGTCGATCCCGCGCGCCGACAGGTCGCGGTCGGCCAGCAGGCACAGCATTCCGCCGGCCTCGAGCCGCTCGACCAGCACGTCGTAGGGCGGACGGTCGCCCCCGGTCAGCGGCAGCACCTCCATGCCGAGGGACTGGCGGAACTGCACGAAGCGGTCGAACAGCCCGGCCGGTTCCAGCCGCTCCGCAACCGTCGTGAACGGCGCGCCGGTCAGCCCGCACCACGCCCCGGCGTGATCCCAGTTGCCGCTGTGCGGCAGCGCCAGGATGACGCCGCGCCCGGTGGCCAGGGCGGCCCGGAACCGCTCCTCGCCCACCGTGTGCATGCCGCCGAGGATCCGCTCGGGTGGGGTGACCTGGAGCCGGAAGACCTCGCGCCAGTAGCGGGCGTAGGACCGCAGCGCCGCCCGGGTCAGGTCCTGCCCGGGCGCGACCCGCTCCAGGTTGGACCGCAGCCGCTGGACGCCCTTGCCGCCCCGCCGGGCCGCCAGGTCGGCCCCGAGGTCGAACAGCCGCACGGCCACCGGCTCGGGCAGCGCCCGCACGAACGCCCAGCCACCCGCGTACGCGCCGAGCGTCAGCAGGTCGGCCACCTGCTGGACCGGCCGCCTCACGTCGCCGCGAGGGCGGCCTGCCGGCGCACCTCGAGGAACCGCTGCGCGACGGTGATGGCGGTGACGGCGGCCAGCAGCCAGAGCAGGGCGGCCAGCACCGCGTCCGGAGCGCCGAGGCCGACCAGCAGCGTGCCCAGCAGGACCAGGATGAGCCGCTCGGCCCGTTCGGCCAGGCCGACGTTGCAGGTCAGGCCCAACCCCTCGGCGCGGGCCTTCTCATACGACACGACCTGGCCGGAGGCGAGGCAGAACAGGGCGACGGCCAGCAGGGTGGTGTCGTCGCCGCGGCCGGCGTACCAGAGCACCAGGCCGCCGAAGATCGCCGAGTCGGCGACCCGGTCGCAGGTGGAGTCCAGCCAGGCCCCGAACGGGCTGGTGGTGCCGCGCCGGCGGGCCATGGCGCCGTCGAACAGATCGGTGATGACGGAGAAGAAGACCACCGCCGTGCCCGTGAAGAACATCCCCTTCGGGAAGAACACCAGGGCGCCGAGCACCACCCCGACGGTGCCCGTCACGGTCAGGACATCGGGAGTGATGCCCGCGCGCAGCAGGCCCGCGGCCACCGGGTCGACCAGCTTGGCCAGCGCGGGGCGTACGTGCAGGTTGAGCATCGGGGTCCGTCCGGTCGGGAGTGGCAGGCAGAGGGTAGCGAGGCGCGACAGGCCGCCCCGGTCGTTGTGCCGGGGGGCGCCGGGCGGGAGGCTGTGGCGGCGACGCACCGGTGCGGCCGCGGAGAGGTTGGCACATGGGCAAGGACACGAGCGGCGCAGCAGCACCCACACCGAGGGAGCCGGCGCGCCTGCGCAACGTCGCGCTGGTCGGTCACGCCGGGTCGGGAAAGACGACCCTGCTCGAGGCGCTGCTGGCCCGCGCCGGGGTTCTGGCCCGCGCCGGGCGGGTCGAGGACGGCACCACGGTCAGCGACACCGAGCCGTACGAGCAGCGCAGCGGCCACTCGGTCTCGCTGGCGTGCGCGTCGCTCGAGCACCGCGGCACGAAGGTCACGCTGCTCGACACGCCCGGCTCCCCCGACTTCGTCGGCGAGCTGCGGGCCGGGCTGCGGGCGGCGGACGCGGCGCTGTTCGTGGTGTCCGCGGTGCAGGGCGTCGACGCGGTGACGGTGCAGCTGTGGGAGGAGTGCGCCGCGCTCGGCACGCCGCGCGCCATCGTGGTCAGCCAGCTGGACCGTCCGCGGGCCGACTTCGACGAGTCGGTCGCGGTGTGCCAGCGGCTGCTCGGCGAGGGCGTGCACCCGGTGTACCTGCCGATGCTGGCCGACGACGAGTCGGTCGCCGGCCTGATCGGGCTGCTCGACCAGAAGGTGCAGGACTACAGCAGCGGCGCCCGGGTGGAGCGCGACGCCGACCCGCAGCACCTGCCGCTGCTGGAGACGCTGCGCGGCGAGCTGCTCGAGGCGGTCATCGCGGAGAGCGAGGACGAGACGCTGCTCGACCGCTACCTGGCGGGCGAGGACGTCGAGCTGTCCGTGCTCGTGGACGATCTGGAGACGGCGGTGGCCCGCGGCCACTTCCACCCGGTGCTGCCGGTGGCGCCGCTGACCGGGGTGGGCCTGGACGAGCTGCTCGACCTGCTGGTCGCCGGCTTCCCCAGCCCGCTGGAGCACCCGCTTCCGGCGGCGACCCGCCCGGACGGCTCCCCCGTCGAGCCGCTCGCCTGCGACCCGGACGGCCCGCTCGCGGCCGAGGTGGTGCGCACGACCACCGACCCGTATCTCGGCCGGATCTCGCTGGTCCGGGTGTTCAGCGGCACCCTGCGGCCGGACACGCCGGTGCATGTCTGGGGCCACGGCGGCTTCGACCGCGGGCGCCCGGACCACGACGCCGACGAGCGGATCGGCGTGCTGTCGTCACCGCTGGGCGCCGCCATGCGCCCGGTCGCCGCCTGCCCCGCGGGCGACGTGTGCGTGGTCGCCCGGCTGGCCACCGCCGAGACCGGCGACACGCTCTCGTCGGCCGACGATCCGCTGCTGGTCGCGCCCTGGGACCTGCCGGAGCCTCAGCTGCCGGTGGCCATCGTCGCCGGCTCGCGCGCCGACGAGGACAGGCTGGCCGCGGCACTGGCCCGGCTGGTCGCCGAGGACCCGGTCGTCCGGCTGCACAACGACCCGGAGACCGGCCAGCAGGTGCTGTGGTGCGTCGGCGAGGCGCACGCGGAGGTGCTGCTCGACCGGCTGCGCACCCGCCACGGCGTCTCCGTGGACACTCCGCCCGTGCAGGTGGCCCTGGCCGAGACGCTGCGCGGTCCGGTGACGGTCACCGGCCGGCACGTGAAGCAGTCGGGCGGGCACGGGCAGTTCGCCGTCGCGGTGCTGGAGCTGTCCCCGCTGCCGTCCGGCAGCGGCCTGGAGTTCCAGACCCGGGTGGTCGGCGGCGCCGTGCCGGCCGCGTTCTTCGGCAGCGTCGAGAAGGGCGTCCGCGCGCAGATGGAGCGCGGGGTCACGGCCGGCCGTCCGCTGGTCGACCTCAAGGCGGTTCTCGTCGACGGCAAGGCCCACTCGGTGGACTCCTCCGACGCGGCGTTCCAGGCCGCCGGGGCACTGGCCGTCCGCGAGGGCGCCGCGGCCGCGGGCACGTGCCTGCTCGAGCCGTACGCCGAGATCGCCGTCACCGTCCCGTCCTGGGCGACCGGCTCGGTCATGAGCGACCTGTCCAGCCGGCGGGCCCGGGTGCTCGGCACCGAGCCGGACGAGCGGCACGAGGACCGCACGGTCGTGCGCGCCGAGGTGCCCGAGCTGGAGCTGCTCCGCTACGCCGTCGTGCTGCGCCAGCTGTCGCACGGGACGGGGTCGTTCACGCGGCGCCGGGTGCGCACCGAGGTGGCCCCGGACAGCGTCGCGGCGGCGCTGCAGGGCTGACGCGCGCTGCTCGCGCGGGTCTCCGTCTGTGGGGACCTTCCGGTCCGCCTGACGGCCTTCAGACGTCGGACCAGGCCCGGGCGAGCAGCGCGCGCGTGTCCGGCAGCAGCTGCGGCAGCACCTTGGTCTGCCCGACCACCGGCATGAAGTTGGTGTCGCCGCCCCAGCGCGGGACGACGTGCTGGTGCAGGTGCGCCGCGATCCCGGCGCCGGCCACGCCACCGAGGTTCATTCCGACGTTGAACCCCTGCGCGCCGCTGGCGTGGCGCAGCGCCCGGATCGCGTGCTGGGTCAGCCGGGCCAGGTCGCCGGACTCCGCCTCGGACAGCTCCTCGTACGCCGCGACGTGCCGGTACGGCACCACCATCAGGTGCCCGGAGTTGTACGGATAGAGGTTGAGCACGGCGTAGCAGGCCGCGCCGCGGGCGACCACCAGCCCCTGCTCGTCGGGCAGGCCGGGGATCGTGCAGAACGGGCAGTCGCCCTCTCCGGCCGGCTTGCCCTCGCCCTTGATGTAGGCCAGGCGATGCGGCGTGTAGAGCCGGGTGAAGGCGTCCTGGACGCCGACGCCCTCCTGCTCCTCGAGCTGCTGCTCGGGCTGGTTCACGTGCGGTCCCGGACCGCCGCGACCACCTTGGCGACGGCGTCGGCCACGGGCACGCCGTTCTCCTGAGTGCCGTCCCGGTAGCGGAAGGACACGGCGCCCTTGGCGATGTCCTCCTCGCCGGCGATGAGCATGAACGGCACCTTCTGCTTCTGGGCGGTGCGGATCTTCTTCTGCATGCGGTCATCGGAGGTGTCCACCTCGACCCGGACGCCCTCCTGGCGCAGCTGGGCCGCGATGTCGAGCAGGTAGCCGTCGTAGTCCGAGTGCACCGGGATGCCGACGGCCTGGACCGGCGCCAGCCAGGCCGGGAACGCCCCGGCGTAGTGCTCGAGCAGGACGGCGAAGAAGCGCTCGATCGAGCCGAACAGCGCCCGGTGCAGCATCACCGGGCGCTGGCGGGTGCCGTCGGCGGCGGCGTACTCCAGGCCGAAGCGCTCGGGCAGGTTGAAGTCGACCTGGATGGTCGACATCTGCCAGGTGCGCCCGATGGCGTCGCGCGCCTGCACGGAGATCTTGGGCCCGTAGAACGCCGCGCCGCCCGGGTCGGGCACGAGCTCCAGCCCGGAGGCGTCAGCGGTCGCCTGCAGCGCCGCGGTGGCCTCCGCCCAGTCCTCGTCGGTGCCGACCGACTTCTCCGGGTCGCGGGTGGACAGCTCGAGGTAGAAGTCCTCCAGGCCGTAGTCGCGCAGCAGCCCCAGCACGAAGGTCAGCAGCGACGACAGCTCGTCGGCCATCTGCTCGCGCGTGCAGTAGATGTGCGCGTCGTCCTGGGTGAAGCCGCGGGCCCGGGTCAGCCCGTGGATGACGCCGGACTTCTCGTAGCGGTAGACGGTGCCGAACTCGAACAGCCGCAGCGGCAGCTCGCGGTAGGACCGGCCGCGCCCCGCGAAGATCAGGTTGTGCATCGGGCAGTTCATCGGCTTGAGGTAGTAGTCGGCGCCCGGCTTGTCGCCCGTGGCGTCGAGCTGCATCGCCGGGTACATGCCCTCCGCGTACCAGTCGAGGTGGCCCGACGTCTCGTACAGCGCGCCCTTGGTGATGTGGGGGGTGTAGACGAACTCGTAGCCCTCCTCGACGTGCCGGCGCCGGGAGTAGTCCTCCATCGCCATGCGCACCACCCCGCCCTTGGGGTGGAAGACGGCGAGCCCCGACCCGATCTCGTCGGGGAAGCTGAACAGGTCCAGCTCGGTGCCGAGCCGGCGGTGGTCGCGCCTCTCGGCCTCCTCGAGCATGGTCAGGTGCGCCTTGAGGGCGTCCTTGCTCTCCCACGCGGTGCCGTAGATCCGCTGCAGTTGCGCGTTGTTCTGGTCGCCGCGCCAGTACGCCGCAGCGGTGCGCATGAGCTTGAACGCCGGAATGTCGCGGGTGGTCGGCAGGTGCGGGCCGCGGCACAGGTCGGACCAGGTGCGGGCGTCGCCGGTGAGGTTGTCGTAGATGGTGAGCTCGGCGCCGCCGACCTCGACGCTCTCCTCGGCGCCGCCGCCCTTGAGCCCGATCAGCTCGAGCTTGAACGGCTCGGCGGCGAGCTCGGCACGCGCGTCGTCCTCGGACACCACGCGGCGCGAGAACCGCTGGCGCTGCCGGACGATCTGCTCCATCCGCTTCTCGATGACCGTGAGGTCCTCCGGCGTGAAGGGCCGCTCGGGCAGGAAGTCGTAGTAGAAGCCGTCCTTGACCGGCGGGCCGATGCCCAGCAGGGTGCCGGGGAACAGGTCCTGGACCGCCTGGGCGAGCACGTGCGCGGCGGAGTGGCGCAGCACGGCGCGGCCGTCCTCGCTGCCGTAGGGCACCGCCTCCACCTCGTCGCCCTCGACGACGACGGTGGCCAGGTCGCGCAGCTCCCCGCCGATCCGGGCGACGGCGGTGTCCTTGACGCCCGCCGCCTTGAGCACATCGCCGGCGGTCGTCCCGGCCGCACTGGCCTCGACGCGGACGAGGGCGGGCAGATCGGGCACGGCGGAGGTCTCCAGACGCAGCGGTACGGGGAGTCAGGAGCCTAACGGCGGGCGGCCAGCGCGCTCCGGCCGGACACGGCCGCGGGCGGGCCCCGCGAGGTGGCCCGCCCGCCGGAGCGTGTGCTGCCTAGGCCAGCGAGGCCGCGAGGGTGATCTCCACGCCGGTCAGGGCCTTGCTGACGGGGCAGCCGGCCTTGGCGGCCTCGGCGGCCCGCGCGAAGCCGTCGGCGTCCAGGCCCTCGACCTCGCCGACCACGGTCAGCGTGATGCCGGTGAGCCGGAACCCGCCGTTGTCCTTGTCCGGGCCGAGCGTGACGTCAGCGGTGACCTCGAGGCTCTGCGGCGTGCCCCCGGCCTGGGCGACGTTGGCCGACAGCTGCATCGCGAAGCAGGCGGAGTGCGCCGCGGCGATGAGCTCCTCGGGGCTGGTCGTGCCGCCGGCGTCGTCGGCGGCACGCTGGGGAAACGACACCGCGTAGGTGCCGACCTTGCTGCTGGTGAGCTCGACCTGGCCGGAGCCGGCCTCCAGGCCGCCGTTCCAGGCGGTACGTGCGGTGCGCGTCGGCATGTCTGTCCTCGGGGCAGGGGGTGGGGGCACCGGGGCCAAGTGGCCCCTCGCCGGGGTTGTTCCCGGGGTCCGCGTCAGACGCTGGCGAGGGTCGTCAGGCGCGCGACCATGTCCTGCGCGCGGGTCGCCCGTGCGAACACCTCGTGCGCGCCCGCCTCACGGGCCGCCGGCTCGGCGCCCGGCTGGTCGAGGTGGACCGCGACGCGGGCGGCGGGCGCGTAGCGGCGCACCTCGCGGACCACCTCCAGGCCATCGACCCACGGCAGCTGCTGCTCCACGACGACGAGATCCGGCTGCTCGGCGACGACGGTGCCCAGGCCGGCCGCGCCGTCCTCCAGATCGGCCACCACGACGACGCCGGCCCGGACCAGCTCGGCGCACAGGGCGCTGCGCATCCACGGCTGCCGGTGCAGGACCACCGCGCGGGGGCGCTCGTCCGCGGCGGGGTCGACCGGGTGCTCGCGGCGCGCGAGCAGGGCGGCCAGCTCGCGCTGCCGTACGGCCACCCGGCGCTCGTGCTCCTGGCGGGCCTCGCGGGCGGCGCCGTGGCCGGGCTCCACCTCGATCGGGCGCTCGCGGTCCTGCTGGAAGGCCAGCACCGCCTCGTGACGCTCCTGCTGGACCTGCTCGCGGCTGCGCACCGATCACTCCCCCGTCGGCCCGCGGGACAGTGCGGGCAGGGGGCGGGTCCCCGCGGTCGCCCGGTCTAAACAGCGCCGGGCACGGCAACGCCCCGGGGCCGCCGTGCTGGCGACTCCCCGGGGCGCCGGCGCGGACCGCGGCTAGTGGACCTGCACCACCGTCCTGCTGCTCTGCCCGGCGGCGTTCTGCAGGTCCTGGCCGGTGCGCACCAGGAAGCCGAAACGGCCGGTGCCGGAGAAGCGGCGGAGGAGGCTCCAGCGGCCGTCGGCGCCGGCCCGGGTCTGCCCGCTGAGAACCTCGCGGCCGTCCGCGCCGACCCGGTACAGGTTGACGAGCAGGCCCTTGGCGCGGGCCGGCCGGCTCTCGCCGGAGAACCGGTAGAGCATCGGCGACTGCCGGATCCCCTGCACGCTGAGCGAGGTGCGCACGTTCAGGACGACCGACGGGCCGGCCGGGCAGTTCCGCTGCTGGGCGTACAGCCGCGTGTTGCTGTTGGGCACGATCCGGAACGTGGCCGAGCCGCCCGGCCCGACTCTCGCCGTGCGCACCACCCGGTACGCCGTCGACGGCCGCGTGTAGGCGTACAGATCGACCACCGTGGCCGGGGCGCCGGTGACCGTCACGTTCGCCGACTGCATCGCGGTGATGGTGGTCCGGTCGAGGGTTGCCGTCGACGGCGCCTGGCACGGGACCGGCAGGCCCGGGCTGCCGGTCGGGCTGGGCCCC
>JAOPWI010000345.1 GCA_025965755.1 Frankiales bacterium
GACCGCCGCAGGCCGGCCGGGGGAGCCGGGGGCCGGCGGCCGCAGCCCCGGCCGGCACCGGCCGACTAGACGTAGCGCTCGAGAATGCTGGACTCGGCCAGGCGGGACAGGCCCTCGCGGACGCTGCGGGCGCGGGTGTCGCCGACGCCCTCCACGACCTGCAGGTCGTCGATGCTGGCGGCGAGCAGCTTCTGCAGGCCGCCGAAGTGCTCGACCAGGCGGTCGACCACCAGGCGGGGCAGGCGGGGCACCTTGGCCAGCAGGCGGTAGCCGCGCGGACTGACCGGCACCTCGAGCGCGTCCAGCGTGGACGGGAAGCCCACGGCCTTGGCCACGACGGTGAGGTCGAGCAGGTCGGCGGAGGCCAGCGTGTCCAGCTCCTCGAGGGCGTCCTCGGCGGTCCGGGACTTGCGACCGCTGCCGGAGACCACGTAGTCGCGGACGATCAGCTCGCGCTCACCCTCGACACCGGCCATGAGCTCGTCGAGCTGGAGCGACAGGAGCCGGCCGTCGCTGCCCAGCTCGACGACGTAGCCCTCGATCTCCGTGGCGATGCGGCGCACCATCTCCAGGCGCTGGCTGACCGCCATCGCGTCGCGCACCGTGACGAGGTCCTCGATCTCGAGCGCGGACAGCGTGCCCGCGACCTCGTCGAGCCGCAGCTTGTAGCGCTCCAGGGTGGCCAGGGCCTGGTTGGCGCGGGACAGGATGGCGGCGCTGTCGTCCAGGACGTAGCGGCGGCCGCCGACGTACAGGGCGATGATCCGCATCGACTGGCTGACGCTGACGACGGGAAAGCCGGTCTGCTTGGCCACCCGCTCGGCGGTGCGGTGACGGGTGCCGGTCTCCTCGGTCGGGATGCCGGGGTCCGGGACCAGCTGAACGCTGGCGCGCACGATCTTGGACAGGTCGCTGGTGACGACGATGGCGCCGTCCATCTTGGACAGCTCGCGCAGCCGGGTGGCGGAGAAGTCGACGTCCAGAGCGAAGCCGCCTGTGCACAGGTTCTCGACGCTGCGGTCGTGACCGAGAACGATCAGCGCGCCGGTATTGCCGCGCAGGATCCGCTCGAGCCCGTCGCGCAGGGCGGTCCCGGGCGCGGCGGCGGCGAGCGTGGACCTGAGCAGGTCGTCCGTCGTCGGCACAGCACCCCTCGTCGTGTCGGGTCGAGCGGCCCCAGTCTAGGGGCGGCGCCTCAGCGGCCCAGTGCGCTGAGGGCCATCGCCATGTCGTGGACCGCGATGGCCTTCATGCCGTCGGGCACGGGCCCCGGATCGGGGGGCACCAGCGCCCGTGTGAAGCCCAGGCGGACCGCCTCGGCGAGCCGCCGCTGCAGCCCGGCGACCCGCCGGACCTCCCCGGACAGGCCGAGCTCGCCGAGCACGACGGTGTCGGTCGGGAGCGGCCGGTCGAGGACCGCGCTGGCCACGGCCATCGCGATGGCCAGGTCGGCGGCCGGCTCGGCGACGCGGACGCCGCCGACCGTGGCCGTGTAGACGTCCTGGTCGACCAGCTTGCAGCCGCCGCGCTTGTCGACGACGGCCAGCACCATGGCCACCCGGGCGCTGTCCAGGCCGGAGACGGCTCGCCGCGGGTTGTGGTGCGGATTGGGCGACACCAGCGCCTGGATCTCGGCCGGCATGGGCCGGCGCCCCTCGACCGTGACGGTCACGCAGGTGCCCGCGACCGGAAAGCGGCGGTGGGTGAGGAAGAGCCCGGACGGGTCGGGCAACCCGCGGATGCCCTCGTCGCCGAGCTCGAAGCAGCCGACCTCGTCGGCCGGCCCGAAGCGGTTCTTCACCGCGCGCACGAGCCGCAGCGTCGAGTGGCGGTCGCCCTCGAACTGCAGGACGACGTCGACGAGGTGCTCCAGCAGCCGCGGGCCGGCGATGGAGCCGTCCTTGGTCACGTGGCCGACCAGCATGGTGGCGATGCCGCGCTCCTTGGCCACCGCGATGAGCGCGGCGGTCACCGCGCGCACCTGGGTGACGCCGCCCGCGCCGCCCTCCACCTGCGCGCTGGCGATGGTCTGCACGCTGTCCACGACGAGCAGGCCGGGCTGCACCGCGTCGACGTGGGCGAGCACCGCGGCCAGGTCGGTCTCCGCCGCCAGCCACAGGTGCGGGTCGAGCGCGCCGGTGCGGCCGGCCCGCAGGCGGACCTGGGCGGCGGACTCCTCGCCCGTGACGTAGAGCGTCGGTGAGCCGTCGCGGGCGGCGCGCGCCGCGACCTCCAGGAGCAGCGTGGACTTGCCGACCCCCGGCTCTCCGGCCAGCAGCACCACGGCGCCGGGAACCAGCCCGCCGCCCAGCACCCGGTCGAGCTCCCCGACCCCGGTCGGGCGGGCGCGGGCGGCCTCGACGTCGACGTCGGCGATGCGCCGGGCGGGCGCGCTGACCGGCCCGGGGGCCAGGGCGACCCGGGTGGGGCCGACCTCGGTGATCGACCCCCAGGCCTGGCACTCGGGGCACTGCCCGGCCCACTTGCCGAGCGTCAGCCCGCACTCGGAGCAGCGGTGCTGGGGGCGTGCAGCAGCGGGGGAGCGGGCCATGCCGGCGACGCTAGCCGCGCCCGCCGACAGCAGCCGTCGGGCGCTCAGGGCCGGGAACGCTCAGCCCACGGGTGCCGGGGCGGCGCCCCCGGCGCTGTCGGCTCGGGACCGCCGGAGGTGCCTTACTCCGCGTGGTGCTCCTCGGCCGCGCCCCGCTCGGGCAGCGGGTGGCCCTCGGAGTCCGTCTCGACGACGTGGTAGCCCTCGCGTCGCGGACCGGGCGTGTTGGTCAGGGCGACCGGGACGAGCATCTCCTGCGTGCCGTTGACCTGGAAGGTGAGCGAGAGGTTGACGTACTCGCCCGGGCGCAGGTCGCGCGTCAGGCCGCGCAGCACCAGGCTGTAGTTGCTGGTCGTGGCCAGCGGGCCGACCGTCAGGGCGCCGGCCTGGCCGTTGGGGGCCGCGACGGCGACGGAGGAGGCCGCGTCGGTGGTCGCCTGCACGAGCCGGTCGCCCTCGGTGCCCTCGTTGACGACGGTCAGGTTGATGCGCGCGTCCTGGCCGACGGTGTAGATGCCCTGCGCGCCGCGCGGCGGCTGGACGAAGACGTTGCGCAGCGCGAGCGCGCCCACGGCGTCGTTCGTCGCGTCCGCGACGGTGCGCTCCAGGTAGTTCTGCGCCTTCAGGCCGCTGCCGCAGCCGGTCAGGCCGAGCGCGAGCGCGACCGCCAGGGCCGGAACTGCTCCTTGGGCAAGACGTCCGGACACCGGGCTCACGACTCCTTCTGGGCAGTGCTGGTGCGGGCGAGCAGGGGCAGATCTGCGGCGATGTCGGCGGCGGTCACGCCGGCCGGGTACAGCACGGGCAGGCGGTCGCCCGCGTCGTACGCGAAGATCACGTTGGCGTGGTTCACACCATATCCAAGGGGTCCGTCGTGGGTGTGGGGGGCCGTCCCCGGCTTGTGTACGTGCTCGTTGGGCTTGCCCGGCAGGGTGGGGATGGCACCTGCCTTGGTGGCCACCGGGATGCCGACCGCCTTCTGCGCCGCGTCGACCTCGGCCTGCGAGCCGACCAGCCCCACCACGCGGGTGGAGAACTTGGCCAGCCACTGCCGCAGGACGGCGGGGGTGTCGCGGGCCGGGTCGGTCGTGACGAAGACCACCTCGAGGTTGTCGCGCACGGCGTCGTCGGACTGCCGCAGCGCGGCCGCGATGTCAGCCATCGCGGTCGGGCACTCGTCGGGGCAGCTGGTGTAGCCGAAGTACAGCAGCGTCGGCGTGCCGGCCGTCTCCTTGCCGAAGTCGTAGCGGTTGCCGGCGGTGTCCCGCAGCACGAACGACGGTCGCGTGGGCACCGGTTGGGGCTCGACGCCGTGATAGGCGGCGCCGGCCGCCACCGGCGCGACCTCGGCCCGGCCCTGGCCGGCGCACCCGGTCGCGAGCAGCACCAGCCCCAGGGCGGCAGCGGTCCGGCGCAGGCTCATGCACCCATTCTGTCAGCCGCCCACCAGGTCGGCACCGCGGGCGAGCAGCAGCGCGACGTCCAGGCCGGCCACCACGAGGGCGGCCCGGAAGGCGGCGCGCGAACCGAGCCGCCGTCCACGGGCCAGCCCGACGGCGGTCACCGCCACCGCGAGCGCCAGCGTCAGCGCCGC
>JAOPWI010000298.1 GCA_025965755.1 Frankiales bacterium
CTGCAGCACGACCGCGGCGGCGCGGTGCACGCGGGTCGCGGCCAGCACCAGGTCGGCGGCGACGACGTGCTCGGCGACCAGCTCGCGCGCGCGAAAGGCCGCGCCGTCGACGTCGTAGGACGCCAGCGTGGACAGCGCGTGCGGCTCCATCGGCGAGCCGGTGTGCCCCCAGGTGCCGGCCGACTCGACGACGAAGGCCGCCGCCGCGTCGCCCATGCGCGAGCGCAGGCCGCTGTCCATGAGCCGCTCGGCCATCGGCGATCGGCAGATGTTGCCGGTGCAGACGTGCAGCACGCGGAACGTCCCGCTCACCGGGCCCGCCTCGCGCGCAGCGCCAGCGAGCGGCCCGCCCGCCGGTCCCGTCCCGGGGCTGGCCCGCAGGCGCGGCTCACGGGGACACCTCCAGGTCGGGAAGCAGGGCGGACAGCCGGGCCACGTCCAGGGCGCCGGCGCGCAGCACCCGGGGCCGCTCGCCGGTCAGGTCGACGATGGTGGACGGCACGGGATCGCCGCTCGGGCCGCCGTCGAGGTAGGCCGCGACGACCGTGCCGAGCTGCTGCTGCGCCTGCTCGACATCGGACGCCGGCGGCAGGCCGCTGCGGTTGGCACTGCTGACGGCCAGCGGGCCGGTCCGCTCCAGGATGGCCAGCGCGACCGGCTGCAGCGGCATCCGGACCGCCACGGTTCCTCGGGTCTCCCCCAGATCCCAGGCCAGGCTGGAGGCGGCGCGCACGACGATGGTCAGCGGCCCGGGCCAGCAGGCCTCGACCAGCGTGCGCGCGTCACGCGGAACGTCGTCACACAGGCCGTCCAGGGTGCGCCAGGCACCGACCAGCACGGGCACCGGCATGTCGCGCCCGCGGCCCTTGGCCTGCAGCAGCCGGGCCACCGCGTCAGGGGAGAAGGCGTCGGCGGCGATCCCGTACACCGTGTCGGTCGGCAGGACCACCAGGTCGCCGCGCTGCAGGGCGTCGACCGCCGCGGAGACCCCGGCGGACGCGTCGCGCCCCTCGCGGACGTCGTAGGTGGTACTCAAGCGCCCGTCCACCTCGCGGTGACGAAGCGGTCGCGACCCGCCAGGTCCTGGTGGTCGGCGACCTCGGCCCAGCCGCCGACCTCGCGGAAGAACGCCGGAGCCGTCACTCCCTGCCGGTCGGAGTGCTCGACGACCAGCAGGCCGCCGCGCTTGAGCAGCCGCCGGGCGGCCTGCTCGACCAGCCGGATGACGTCCAGGCCGTCCTCGCCGGCCCACAGCGCGATGCCCGGATCGTGGTCGATCACCTCCGGGTCGGGGATGTGCGCCTCGGTGGTCGCGACGTAGGGCGGATTGCTGGCCACCAGGTCGACGGTGCCGTCGAGCTCGGGCAGGGCGTCCTGCGCGCTGCCCAGGTGCAGCAGCACCTCCGGGTCGCCGGCCTTGACGCGGTGGGCGGCGTTGCGGCGGGTCCAGGTGAGCGCGTCGGGGTCGCGCTCGACGGCGTGCACGGTCGCGCCGGGCACCTCGTTGGCCAGCGCGAAGGCGATCGTCCCCGAGCCGGCGCACAGGTCCACCATCAGCGGCGCGGTCCAGCCCTCGGCCTTCGCCGCGTCGACGGCCCACTGCACGACCGACTCGGTCTCGGGCCGCGGCACGAACACTCCGGGCCCGACCTCGAGCTCGATGTAGCGGAAGCCGACGCTGCCGGTGAGGTGCTGCAGCGGCACCCGGCTGGCCCGGCGCTCGACCAGGTCGTCGAAGGCCCGGCGGGCGTCGGCGTCCAGCGAGTCGACGAGCAGCAGGTCGCTCGGCCGCAGCAGCCCGAGCGCGTGCACGGCCAGCGCGCGGGCGTCGTGCTCGGGGCTGTCCACCCCCGCCTGGGCAAGCCGGTCGGTGGCGTCACGCAGGACGGTACGAAGCGTGGTCATGGCCCGTCGTCTCCCTTGAGGGCGGCCTCGTTGCCGGCGTCGACCAGGGACTGGATCACCGGGTCGAGGTCGCCGTCGAGGACCTGGTTGAGGTTGTTGGCCTTGTAACCGCTGCGGTGGTCCGCTACCCGGTTGTCGGGAAAGTTGTAGGTGCGGACCTTCTCGCTGCGGTCCATCGTGCGGATCTGCGAGCCGCGCGCTGCGCTGTCCTTGGCGGCCTGCTCCTCGAGCGCCAGCGCCAGCAGGCGGCTGCGCAGCACGCGCATGCCGGCCTCGCGGTTCTGCAGCTGGCTCTTCTCGTTCTGCATGCTCACCGTCACGCCGGTCGGCAGGTGGGTGATGCGCACCGCGGAGTCGGTCGTGTTGACGCTCTGCCCGCCCGGACCGCTGGAGCGGTAGACGTCGATGCGCAGATCGTTCTGGTTGATCTCGACGTCCACCTCCTCGGCCTCGGGCAGCACGAGCACGCCGGCGGCGGAGGTGTGGATGCGCCCCTGGCTCTCGGTCACGGGCACGCGCTGCACGCGGTGGACGCCGCCCTCGTACTTCAGGCGGCCGTAGACCGGGTTGGCGGGATCCCGCGACTTCACGGCCAGCTGGATGTCCTTGTAGCCGCCCATCTCGCCCTCGGTGGCGCTGACCAGCTCGGTCTTCCACCCCTGGCGCTCGGCGTAGCGGGTGTACATGCGCACCAGGTCGCCGGCGAACAGGGCCGCCTCGTCGCCGCCCTCGCCGCCCTTGACCTCGAGGATCACGTCCTTGGCGTCGGCCGGGTCCTTCGGGATCATCATCTCCCGGATCCGGGCGTCCAGCACCTCGATCTGCGCCTGCAGCTCGGCGGCCTCGTCGGCCATCTCCGGGCCCATCTCGCGGGCCACCGCGAGGTCGCCGCGCAGCGCGTCGCGCTCGTGCGCGGCGGCCACCACGGGGCCGATCTCGGCGTAGCGACGGCCCAGCTCGCGCGCCACTGCCTGGTCGGCGTGCACCGCCGGGTCGGCCAGGCGGGCCTCCAGGTCGGCGTGCTCACCGATCAGGTCGTCGAGCGGGTCAGCCATCGCTCCTCCTCCGTACATGCTCCGGACACGGCAGCGGCGCCCGCCCCGGAAGGGACGGGCGCCGCAGGGGCGCTACTTGGCGCGCTTGCCGAAGCGCTGCTCGAAGCGGGCGACGCGGCCACCCGTGTCGAGGATCTTCTGCTTGCCCGTGTAGAACGGGTGGCAGGCCGCGCAGACCTCGGAGCGGATCTCGCCGCCCTTGGTGCTGCGGGTCGTGAACGTGTTGCCACAGGTGCAGGAGACCTGGGTGTCCACGTACGTCGGGTGGATGTCGGCCTTCATGTCGTGCCTCTCGGTCGGGAAGCCGCCGGGTCTGCGGCGTGCGCAGGGAACCGGTGCTCGGTCAGGGACCAGTGTGCCAGAGCGGCGCACTGGGAGCACAACGCCGGCGCGCGGCCCGGTCTTCCAGGCGACGGGCCGGCCCGCCGCCCTGCGCCGGCGAGAGGCCGGACCCCGTACGGGACCCGGCCTCTCGGCGCGCGGACGAGGTCAGTCGGTGCTGACGGTCGTCTTCTGGATCTGCATGAGGAACTCGACGTTGGTGCGCGTCGACTTCATCTTGTCCAGCAGCAGCTCGAGGCTGGCGCTGGTGTCGAGCGCGTGCAGCACGCGGCGCAGCTGCAGGGTGATCCGCAGCTCCTCGGGCGCCAGCAGGATCTCCTCCTTGCGCGTGCCGGAGGCGTCGACGTCGATGGCCGGAAAGATGCGCTTGTCCGCGAGCCGTCGGTCGAGCTTGAGCTCGGCGTTGCCGGTGCCCTTGAACTCCTCGAAGATCACCGTGTCCATCGCGGAGCCGGTCTCCACCAGCGCCGTGGCGAAGATGGTGAGCGAGCCGCCGTTCTCGATGTTGCGGGCCGCGCCGAGGAAGCGCTTGGGCGGGTAGAGCGCCGCCGAGTCGACACCGCCGGTGAGGATGCGACCGCTGGCCGGGGCGCCCAGGTTGTAGGCGCGGCCGAGCCGGGTGATCGAGTCCAGCAGGACGACGACGTCGTGGCCCAGCTCGACCAGCCGCTTGGCCCGCTCGATCGACAGCTCGGCGACCGTGATGTGGTCCTGCGGCGGCCGGTCGAAGGTGGAGGCGATGACCTCCCCCTTCACCGACCGCTGCATGTCGGTGACCTCCTCCGGCCGCTCGTCGACCAGGACGACCATGAGGTGGCACTCGGGGTTGTTCGTCGTGATGGCGTTGGCGATGGCCTGCATGACCATCGTCTTGC
>JAOPWI010000370.1 GCA_025965755.1 Frankiales bacterium
GCACCCGGCCGACCGCGGCGGCGAGCGCCTCCGGGTCGCCGGGCGGCACGTGCAGGGCGGTCACGCCGTCCGGGCCGACGACCTCGGGCAGCGCGCCCGCGGTGGTGGCCACCAGGGGCGTCGCGCAGGCCATCGCCTCGACAGCGGGCAGGCTGAAGCCCTCGTACAGGCTGGGCACCACGGCGACCTCGGCCGAGCCGAAGAGCTCGACGAGGGCCTGCTCGCTGATGCCGGTGACGAAGCGGACGCTCGCGCGCAGGCCGAGCCGGTCGAGCGCCTGGTCGACCGTGCCGCCCTCGCGCGCCCGGCCGACGACCACCAGCTCGACGTCGCGCTCGGTGCGCAGCTTGGCGACCGCCTCGAGCAGCGGGACCAGGCCCTTGAGCGGCACGTCGGCGCTGGCCGTGGCCACGATCCGCCCGGGCACGCGCGGCGCGGCCGGCGGGCAGAAGACCTCGGCGTCGACGCCCACCGGGACGACCGTCATGCGGTCCGCATCGACGCGGAAGTCGCGGACCACGTCCTCGAAGCTGTTGCGGCTCACCGTGAGCACCGACGGCAGGCGGCGGACGACGACGCCCTGCATGCGCAGGAAGGAGTACCAGCGGCGGGTCGACCACCTCTTGCGGAACCCCGACGCGGCCGCGAGATCCAGCTGCCGGTCCACCGTGATCGGGTGGTGGACGTTGGCCAGAACGGTGAAGCCGGCGCGCTGCAGCAGCAGGATGCCCCACCCCAGCGTCTGGTTGTCGTGCACGATGTCCGGCCGGACCGCGCGGCTGCGCAGCTGCCACCAGGCGCGCAACGAGAACGTCAGCGGCTCCGGAAAGGCCGCCGTGCACATCATCAGGAACTCGAGCGCGTCGGTCGGGCCGCGGAACTCCCGCCAGTGCGGCACGCGGAACGGGTCAGGCTCGCGGTAGAGGTCCAGGCTGGGCACCTCGGTCAGCGTCGGGCCCTCGTCCAGCTCGGGGTACGGCGGGCCGCTGAGCACCTCCACGGCATGGCCCAGCCGCACCAGCTCGCGGGACAGGTGGCGCACGTAGACGCCCTGACCGCCGCAGTGCGGCTTGCTGCGGTAGGACAGCAGCGCGATCGTCAGCGGCCGGCCGCCGTCGGCGGCCAGGTCGAGCTCTCCCACGCGCGCGCTCCCTCTCCCGGAGACGCTGAGCCTAGTCGAGCAGGTGTTACCGGCGGTAGCACCCTGGGCGCGGCGCGGCGGGACGGCCCGCACCGGGGCGCGCCAGGACCCGGTCGCCGCGGTCCGGCCGGCGGCTCCCGGCACCGCGGCGCCGGGTCGGACCCGGGACGGTGCTCTGTGGCAGAGTCGGCGCCATGGTGCTCGAGGTTGCGCTCATCGACGTGAAGCCGGGGTCCGAGGACGCCTTCGCCGCGGCCTACGGGACCGCCCGGGCGCTGGTCACGGACACCCCCGGCTGCCAGAGCATCCGGCTGACCCGCGGCGTCGAGACGCCCACCCGGTTCATCCTGCTCGTCGAGTGGGAGTCGATCGAGGCGCACCAGGTCTTCCGGGACAGCGACCGCTTCCCGCAGTGGCGGGCCCTGATCGGCCCGCACTTCGCCGCGCCGCCGCACGTCGAGCACTTCACCGACGTCTGAGCCGGCGGCCGGCTACCTCACGCCGGCCGCGTCCATGCCGCGCAGCTCCTTCTTCAGCTCGTTGACCTCGTCGCGCAGCCGGGCGGCGAGCTCGAAGGACAGGTCGCGGGCCGCCTCGTGCATCTGGTCCGACAGCTGCTGGATCAGCTGGGACAGCTGAGCCCGCGGCATGCCGGCCAGCTCCTTGGCGTGCTTGCCGACGCTGGGCGACTTCGAGCCCATGCCGGGCACCGGCGCCTTGCCGCGGGACTGCTGGCGGCCGCCGCCCCCGACCAGCTCGCCGTCGGCGTTCTCGCGCACGAGGTCGTCCAGGATGTCGGCCACCCGCTTGCGCAGCGGCTGGGGGTCCACGCCCCGCTCGAGGTTGTAGGCGACCTGCTTGGCCCGGCGCCGGGTGGTCTCGTCGATGGCCTTGGCCATGCTGGGGGTGATCGTGTCGGCGTACATGTGGACCTGGCCGGACACGTTGCGGGCCGCCCGGCCGATGGTCTGGATCAGGCTGGTCCCGCTGCGCAGGAAGCCCTCCTTGTCGGCGTCCAGGATCGCCACGAGGGACACCTCGGGCAGGTCCAGGCCCTCGCGCAGCAGGTTGATGCCGACGAGCACGTCGTAGACGCCCTGGCGCAGCTCCTTGAGCAGCTCGATCCGCCGGATGGTGTCCACCTCGGAGTGCAGGTAGCGAACCCGGATGCCCAGCTCGAGCAGGTAGTCGGTGAGGTCCTCCGACATCTTCTTCGTGAGCGTGGTGACCAGGACCCGCTCGTTGCGCTCGGCCCGCAGCCGGATCTCGTGGACCAGGTCGTCGATCTGGCCCTTCGTCGGCTTCACGATGATCTCCGGGTCGACCAGGCCGGTGGGCCGGATCACCTGCTCGACGACGTCGTTGCGGACGCGCGACAGCTCGTAGGGCCCCGGCGTCGCGGACAGGTAGACCGTCTGGCCGACGCGCTGGAGGAACTCCTCCCACTTGAGCGGGCGGTTGTCCATGGCGCTGGGCAGGCGGAACCCGTGGTCGACCAGGGTCGACTTGCGGCTGCGGTCGCCCTCGTACATGGCGCCGATCTGCGGCACGGTCACGTGCGACTCGTCCAGGACGAGCAGGAAGTCGTCGGGGAAGTAGTCGAGCAGGGTGTGCGGCGCGGTGCCCGGTGCCCGGCCGTCGATGTGCATCGAGTAGTTCTCGATGCCGTTGCAGAAGCCGACCTGGCGCATCATCTCCAGGTCGTAGGTGGTGCGCATGCGCAGCCGCTGGGCTTCCAGCAGCTTGCCCTGCCTGTCCATCTCGGCCAGCCGGTCGGCCAGCTCGAGCTCGATGCCGCGGGTCGCCCGCTCCATGCGCTCCGGGCCGGCCACGTAGTGGGTGGCCGGAAAGACGAAGACCTCCTCGTGCTCCTGCACGACCTCGCCCGTCAGCGGGTGCAGCGTCATGACCCGCTCGATCTCGTCGCCGAACATCTCGACGCGGACCGCGAGCTCCTCGTAGACCGGGAAGATCTCGACCGTGTCACCGCGGACCCGGAACGTGCCCCGGGTGAACGCCAGGTCGTTGCGGGTGTACTGCACGTCGACCAACCGCCGCAGCAGCTGGTCGCGCTCGATGCTGTCGCCGACGCGCAGCTTGACCATCCGGTCGACGTACTCCTGCGGAGTGCCGAGGCCGTAGATGCAGGACACCGACGCGACGACGATGACGTCGCGGCGCGTGAGCAGCGACATGGTCGCGCTGTGCCGCAGCCGCTCGACCTCCTCGTTGACCGAGGAGTCCTTCTCGATGTAGG
>JAOPWI010000432.1 GCA_025965755.1 Frankiales bacterium
GGGCAGGGCAGCCGGGGCGAGGCCGTGGTGCGGATGCTCGTGGTTTCGCCGCCGAGCCGCGGTCGCGGAACGGGCGAGCTGCTCCTGCGGGCCGGCGTGGACCGTGCGCGAGCCGACGGCTGCCACCTGGTGCGGCTGTCCAGCCCGCCCGCGAGCGCCGCCGGGCACGACCTGTACGCCCGGCTCGGGTTCGCCCGCGTGCCCGCGCAGGACCGGTCGCCCGAGCCCGGCCGGGAGCTGCTGGCGTACGCGCTGGCCCTGGTGCCCTGGTGCGACCAGTGCGGCGAGCCGCTGACCGCGCAGGGCCACGAGCGCTGCCGGCGTGGTCGCGACCTGGACCCTCCGCGCTGGTGCGCGCACTGCCGGCGACGCATGGTGGTGCAGGTGACGCCGACCGGCTGGACCGCCCGGTGCGTCGAGCACGGCGAGCGGGCGGCCTGACCCGTCAGGTCAGCGGTGCCGGATGTCCACGACGACTCGGGCCGGGTCGGCGAGGCGGAAGACCCGGAACGGCCGCTGGGCGGACAGCCCGATGAAGGCGGCCGTCTGCCCCTCGAACACGCCGTCGAAGACCACCTCCTTGACCAGCCCGGTGCCCTTGGGGGCCAGGCGGCGCGGCGACGGCTCGGTCGTGCCGGTGTCCATCGGATAGCCGGTCCCGGTCAGCACGACGCTGAGGAACGCCGAGCCGGCCACCTTCACCGGGTCGCCGGAGCCGTCCTGGGTGGGCTGGTCGGTGTACCCGACCCGCCAGCCGGGGGCGCCGCGCTCCTTGCCGCCGAGCTGGAACACCACCCGGTCGTAGCCCTGCTGCCGGGCGGCCCGCATGGCCGTCACCCCGAGAATGCCGCCGGCCGGCTCCTCGGTGTCGGTCGCGGTGTTGGCCGGAAAGGCCGGCGCGGACAGGGTCTGGGGCGGCAGCGCGGCCACCGGGGCGGGGGACGCGGCGGCCGGCGGGGCGGCGGAGGCACTGGCCTCGGCCGCCGGAGCGGAGCCCGACGGCTGCTCGGAGGCGCCGCTCGCTGTCCGGTCCAGGTCCGGGCCGTCGCCGGAGCACGCCGACACGACGGCGACGGCCAGGGAGGCGGCGAGCAGGGTGCGCAGCAGGTTCATGTGCCCAGGATGTCCCGTCGGCCCGGATCAGGGCAGGGCGGCGCGCCGCGGGGGGTCAGGCGACCAGGCCCAGGCGGCGCAGCTCGACCGTGAGGTCGTGCGGGCTGGTGGACGCCGCCATGGCCGCCTCGAGCGTGATGACGCCGTCGCGGACGAACGACACGAGGTGCTGGTCGAAGGTCTGCATGCCGTAGTAGCCGCCCTCGGCGATCAGCTGCGGGATCGTCGCGGTCTTCTCCGGGTCGGCGATGGCGTCGGCCAGGCGGCCGGTGTTGACCGCGATCTCCATGACGACGCAGCGGCCCTCACCGTCGGCGCGGGGCACCAGGCGCTGGCAGATGATGCCGCGCAGGGAGCCGGCCAGGGCGAGCCGCACCTGCTTCTGCTCGTGCGGCGGAAAGAAGTCGATGACGCGGTTGATGGTCTCGGCGGCGTCGGTCGTGTGCAGCGTCGACATGACGAAGTGGCCGGTCTCGGCGGCGGCGAGGCCGGCCTTGACCGTCTCGTGGTCGCGCATCTCGCCGACCAGGATGACGTCGGGGTCCTGCCGCATGGCCGCGCGCATGGCGGTGACGAAGTCCTCCGTGTCGACCCGGACCTCGCGCTGGTTGACCATCGCCAGCTTGTCGAAGTGCAGCACCTCGATCGGATCCTCGATCGTGACGATGTGGCACTCCTTGCTGGCGTTGATGTGGTCGATCATGCCGGCGAGGGTGGTGGTCTTGCCCGAGCCGGTGGGGCCGGTGACGAGGACCAGGCCGCGGGGCTCCATGGCGAGCGAGGCGAGCACCGGCGGCAGGCCCAGGTCCAGCAGCGGAATGGCGCCGACGCTGACCCGGCGAAAGACCAGGCCGCACGAGCTGCGCGAGCGGAAGGCGTTGACGCGGAAGCGGCCGACGCCGGGCAGCGAGTAGGCGAAGTCGGCCTCGTTGGTGCGGTGGAACTGCTCCCGCAGGTCGTCGCGGAGCACCTCCTCCACCATCTTCTCGGTGTCGGCGGCGGCCAGCTCGCGGGTCTGGAGCTTGCGCAGCCGCCCGTCGATGCGCACCCGCGGCGGCGAACCGACCTTGCAGTGCAGGTCAGAGCCACCGCTCTCCACGAGGGCACGCAGGAAGGGCTCGATCAAGGTGGTCACAAAGGGGTCATCGGCCGTACGCGCCGCCGCCTTGACTTCCTGCACCAGGTTGCGGAACACGGCTCCGGCTGCTTTGGTTGTGTCTGCAACAACCGCCCACCAGGAGGTACCGATGCCCGCCATCACCGCCGACACCCTCGCCCTCGCCCGCATCCCCGGTGCCGCCCTCGGCGACGTCGAGCGTCCGGTCCGGGCCGTGACCACCGCGCCGCAGGGCCACGAGGGCGAGGGCTTTCCGGTCCGCCGCGCCTTCGCCGGCATCGACGCCCGGGTCCTGGACCCGTTCATCATGATGGACCAGATGGGCGAGGTGGAGTACCTGCCGGGCGAGCCCAAGGGCACCAGCTGGCACCCGCACCGCGGCTTCGAGACCGTGACCTACCTCCTCGACGGCGCCTTCCAGCACCAGGACAGCCACGGCGGCGGCGGCCTCATCACCGACGGCGCCACCCAGTGGATGACCGCGGGCGGCGGGATCCTGCACATCGAGACCCCGCCGGTCGAGCTGGTGGAGTCCGGTGGCGTGTTCCACGGCATCCAGCTGTGGGTGAACCTGCCGGGCAAGGACAAGATGACCGCTCCGGCCTACCAGAACCTCGAGGGGCGCCAGGTCACCCTGCTGGCCTCCGAGGACGGCGGCTCGCTCCTGCGGGTCATCGCCGGGGACGTGGCCGGGCACCGCGGTCCGGGCTCGACCCGCACCCCGATCGCGCTGGTGCACGCCACGGTCAGCCCGGGAGCGCAGCTGTCGCTGCCGTGGAACACCTCCTTCAACGCCCTCGTCTACGTCCTGTCCGGCAGCGGCACCGTCGGGGCGCAGGGACGCCCGGTGCGCACCGGGCAGACCGCGGTGCTCGGCGCCGGTGACCGCCTCACCCTCGGTGCGGACGCCACCCAGGACGCCCGGCACAGCGCCGGCCTGGACGTGATCATTCTGGGCGGCGAGCCGATCCGGGAGCCGGTCGCGCAGTACGGGCCGTTCGTCATGAACACCCGCGAGGAGCTGGTCAAGGCGGTCGAGGACTACCAGTCCGGCCGCTTCGGCCAGATCCCGGCCGACGCGCTCATGCCTCACGTGGCGCGCTGACCGGCCCTCGGGTCAGCCCGCGAGCAGGCGGGCCATCCAGGCCTCGACCTCGTCGGGATGCCGGGGCAGTGCTGCCGACAGGTTGCGACAGCCGTCCTCGGTGACGAGCACGTCGTCCTCGATGCGCACGCCGATGCCGCGCAGCTCCTCGGGCACGGTGAGGTCGTCGGGCTGGAAGTAGAGCCCGGGCTCGAGCGTCAGCACATAGCCGGGCCGGAGCGGCCCGTTGCGGTAGACCTCGTCGCGGGCGTGGGCGCAGTCGTGCACGTCGATGCCCAGCATGTGGCTCGTGCCGTGCAGGGTGTAGCGGGCGTAGCGCTTGTCGTCCTCGGCCAGCGCCGCCTCGGCGTCGTCCAGGATGCCCATCCGCTGCAGTCCGTGGGCGAGCACCCGCATGGCGGCCCGGTGCGGGTCGAGAAAGTCGGCGCCGGGCCGGGTCGCCGCGAACGCCGCCTCCTGCGCCTCGTACACGAGCGTGTAGACCTCGCGCTGGCGCGGCGTCCACCGGCCGTCCACGGGCAGGGTGCGGGTCACGTCGGCGGTGTACAGCTCGTGGCCCTCGACGCCCATGTCCAGCAGGACCAGCTCCCCCGGCCGGACCGCGCCGTCGTTGTCGGTCCAGTGCAGGATGCAGGCGTGGCTGCCGGCCGCGCAGATGCTGCCGTAGCCGACGTCGTTGCCCTCCACCCGGGCGCGCAGGCCGAAGACGCCCTCCAGCCAGCGCTCGCTGGTCTCCACCGCCCGCGGCAGCGACCGGACGACGTCCTGGAAGCCGGTCACGGTGGCGTCCACGGCGAGCTGCAGCTGGGCGACCTCGTGCTCGTCCTTGACCAGCCGCTGCTCGGACAGGAAGCGCACGAGCTCCTCGTCGGCCTCGCCGTCGGTCTCGAACAGCCCCTCGACCCGGGTGTCGTAGCCGCGCACGACCCGCGCGGGCGTGCCGGCCAGCTTGTCCAGCTCCTCGAGCGGCCGGGCCTGGATCCCGAGCAGCGCGCTGGCGGCCTCCAGCGAGGGGCGCGGGCCGACCCACAACTCGCCGTACATCCGGTCGGTGAAAAAGGCCGGCGTGGTGCGGTCCATGACCGGGGCCTGGTAGAGCACGGAGCCGCCGTCCGGGCCCACCACCAGAACGGCGTCGGGCTCGTGCGAGCCGGCCAGGTAGGCGAACTCGGTGGCCGGGCGGAACCGGTACTCGGTGTCGTTGGCGCGGACCTTGTAGCCCCCGGTCGGGACGACCAGCGTCTCGCCGGGAAAGCGGGCGGCCAGCGCGGCCCGGCGGGCGGCCCGGTACGGCGCGGCGGCGCCCGGCTCGGGCAGCACCTGCGCGCGCGGCGCCCAGCCCGTCGTCATCAGCTCGAGCAGCCTGGCCGGGCGGGGCTCGTCGTGGCTGGCGGCTCCCGGGCCGTCCTCCTGCGCGATG
>JAOPWI010000437.1 GCA_025965755.1 Frankiales bacterium
CCGGGCGCTGGCCCTGCGGCGCGGCGGGGCGCTCGGGCACAGCGAGCACGCCCTGCTGCTCGAGGGCCCGCCGCCGGACGGCCCGGTCGAGGAGGGGCTGCTGCTGCGCCCCGTCCGCGACGGCGACCAGGCGGCCGTGCTGGAGCTGCTGGCCAGCGGTTTCGGCTCGGCGGGCCCGGACCACGCCGCCCTGGTGGAGCAGACCTGGGCCGACACCCTGGTGGCCGAGCGCGAGGGGCTCCCCGTCGCCACGGTGCGGGCCACGCTGGACGGCGACCGCGGGGGCGTCTACGGCTTCGTCGTACGGCCGGAGCTGCGCGGCCACGGCCTGGGCCGGGACGTCCTGCGCCGTACCTGCATCCGGCTGCGGGCGTCCGGCGCGAGCGTGGTCGGGCTGGAGGTGTCCGTCGACAACGAGGGCGCCGTCGGCCTCTACACCTCCCTCGGTTTCCGGCCGGTCGCGACCGAGGACTACTACGCGCTGCTGCTCTGACCCGCCGCAGCGCCCGGCTCGACCTGGGGGTGGGGCTGGGCGCCGCGCTCCCGCGCGCGGGTCGCGCCCGGCAGGCCGGTGACGACCTGGTGCAGCTCGTCCAGCAGCTCCAGCATCGCGTGCAGGTCGGGGGCCACCTGGCGCAGCTCGCGCGCGGTCGGCAGGTCACCCCGCTCCAGGGCGTCGACGATCCGGGGCGACTGGTCAGCCAGCGCCGCCAGGCGCGCCGTGCGTTCCGGGGACAGCAGGGCGTGCACCCGGTCCACCACCGCGCCCAGCGCGGTGAGCCGGTCGACGGTCGCGGTACGGGTGGCGACGTCGGCCACCGCTCCCAGCCGGTTCAGCCGCTCTCCGGACGCCAGCACGTCCACCCGGGCCACGACGGCCGCCAGCGCAGCCAGGCGCTGCTCGGTGAGGACGTCGGCCAGCCGGTCGGCGAGCGCGCTCCAGGCGGTCAGCCGCTCGCTCGACGCCGCGGCGTCGAGGCGGTCGACAAGGCTCGCGGCCCGCTCCAGTCGCTCCTCGGGCCAGATCCGCTCGAGGCGCTCCGCCAGACGACCGGCCGCTGCCGTCCGCTGCGCGGCGCTGTCGACGTCCAGACGGTCGACGAGCTCGCCGACGGCGCTGGCGCGACGGACGAGCGCCAGCACGTCCGTCCGGTCCAGCAGCTGCCCGACGACCTCTCCACGGGGCGCCAGCTGGGCGCTGTCGAGCCGGCTGAGCAGCGCCGCCAGCTCGGCGCCCCGGGGATCGTCCAGCAGCCGGTCGAGCCGGGCCGCCAGCGCGACGGCGTCCTGCGCGAGGCCGGGAAGGTGCGGCGCCGCCCTGGCGAGCGAGGGAGCTGCCTGCGCGGCGTCGTCCAGCAGGCTCGCGACCTCGCCGGCGCGCTGCTCCAGCGTGTCCAGCAGCCGGGTGCCTCGCTCGAGCGCCCGCTCCAGGCGCGGCACCAGCCGGCTGGCGCCGGACACCAGCTCGCCGAGCGCCCGCGCGGTGGAACCCAGCGCGCGGGTCGCGTCGACCAGGTCGGACGGGCTGAGGATCGGGACGCGCACGGGTCCTCCGAAGGGGCGGCCGGGCTGGTGCACCGGGGCTACCCGGCGCAGGACGCACGACGCGGCGACACCGGCGTCGGCGGCGGACGGGCGGCTGATCCGCAGCCCACGGTCACGGCTTGAGCAACACCTTGGTGTAGCCGTCGATCCGGCGGTCGAACGTGTCGTAGGCGTCCACGGCCTGATCGAGTCCCACCTCGTGGCTGACGATGAACCCCGGGGTCGCCCGTCCGGTGAGGATGAGGTCGCGAAGCTGCCGGTTGTAGCGCTTGACCGGCGCTTGCCCGGTGCCCATCGACTGGCCCCTGGTGAAGAACGTGCCGTACTGCCAGGCGACGCGGTCGGCCTTCTCCGGCGGGTCGACGCCGGGGTCCTGCGGGACGTAGACCCCCACGACGCCGATGCCGCCGGTGGTGCGCACGACGTTCACCAGGTTGTCGAGCGTGAGCTCGGGGTGCTCCTGCCCGCCGTGGTCGTGAGCCTGGAAGCCGACGGCCTCCACGCCGCGGTCGGTGCCCAGCCCGCCCGTGTGCTCCAGGATCTGGTCGACCGGGCTGCCCTGGCTGAAGTCGATCGCGGTCGCCCCGATGCTGGTCGCCAGCGCCAGGCGGTCGGCCAGCTGGTCGACGACGAACACCTCCGAGGCGCCCATGAGCAGGGCGCTGTGCGCGGCCATGAGCCCGACCGGTCCCGCGCCGAAGACCGCGACACGGTCGCCGGGCTGCATGCCGGACAGGACCACGCCGTGCCAGCCGGTCGGGAAGATGTCGGACAGCATGGTGAAGTCGTTCTCGTGCTCGGTGCCGGGCGGCAGCTCGAGCAGGTTGAAGTCGGCGTACGGGACGCGCAGGTACTCCGCCTGCCCGCCGTCGTAGGGGCCCATGTTGGCGTAGCCGTAGGCGGCGCCGTCCATGCCCTCGGTGGGGTTGGTGCGGGTGCAGAACGACGTCCACCCGGTGGTGCAGTTGCGGCACGCGCCGCAGGCGACGTTGAACGGGACGCTGACGCGATCGCCGACCTTGATGCGCTGGACGGCGGACCCGACCTCCTCGACGATCCCCATGTTCTCGTGGCCGAGGACGGTGCCGTTCTCCACGGCGGTGCGCCCCTCGTACATGTGCAGGTCCGAGCCGCAGATGTTCGTGGTGGTGATCCGGATGACGGCATCGGTGGGTTCGACGACC
>JAOPWI010000044.1 GCA_025965755.1 Frankiales bacterium
GCCACCGCGGCCCGGCACGGCCTGGCGCTGCGCCACGTCGAGGTCCTGCCCGACGGCGTCGCCTGGTCGGCCACGCTCCGCCCGGCCGCCCGGCCGGGTCCCCCGTAGGGTCGACGCTGTGGCGGAGGAGCGGCGTGCGGACGGCCTGCAGATCGGGCGGGTGCTCGGGGTGCCCGTCTACCTCGCCCCGTCCTGGTTCCTGTTCGCGGCGTTCGTCATGCTGTCGTACGGCCCGCTGCTCGCCGGGCGCTTCGGCAACGGGCGCGGCTACACGGCGGCCGCGGCGTACGCCCTGCTGCTGCTGGGCTCGGTGCTGCTGCACGAGATCGGGCACTGCGTGGTGGCCCGGGCGTTCGGCCTGCCGGTCCGCAGCATCACGGTCACCCTGCTCGCCGGCCTGACCGAGATCACCCAGCCGCCGCAGACCCCGGCCCGGGAGTACGCGGTCGCGATCGCCGGGCCGATGGTGTCGCTGCTGCTGGCCGGAGTGGGTTTCGCCGGATCCGGCGCGCTGGAGGAGGGCTCGCTGCCCTGGCTCCTGCTGCGCGGCGTCGCGATCATCAACGCGGTGGTGGCCGTCTTCAACCTGCTGCCCGGGCTGCCGCTCGACGGGGGCCGGGTCCTGCGCGCCGTCGTCTGGCGGGTCACCGGCGACGGCGGCCAGGCGACCGTCATCAGCGCCTGGGCCGGCCGGATCGTCGCCGTGGGGGTCGTGCCGGTCGCCCTGGTGGGCGTCCTGCCGGCGCTGGGCTACGGCCGCCCCGAGCTCATCAACGTCGTCTTCGCGGCGCTCATCTCGACCTTCATCTTCGCCGGAGCCACGGCGTCCCTGCAGCGGGCGAAGCTGGACCAGCGGCTTCCCGGCCTGTCCGTCCTGGCCCTGTCGCGGCCGGCGCTCGGCGTGCCGGCCGGCCTGCCGCTGGCCGAGGCGGTGCGGCGGGCGCAGGAGGCCGGCGTGCACGCGCTCGTGGTCCTGGACGGCGCAGACCGCGTGGAGGGCGTCGTCAGCGAGGCGGCCGTCATCGCCGTGCCGGAGCAGCGCCGGCCCTGGGTCACCGTCGGAACCCTGTCGCGCCGGGTCGAGCCGGGCATGGTGCTGGACGCCGAGCTGCGCGGCGAGCCGCTGCTGGCGGCCCTGCGCGGCACGCCCGCGACGGAATACCTCGTCCAGGACCCCGACGGCCGCTACCGGGTGCTGGTCGCCGAGGACGTCGCCAAGGCCGTCACGGCCTGAGCGACTACGGTTCTGTCCTCGTGACCACAGGAGCAGAACGTCGGCGCGGGCCGCTGCAGCCGGGCGACCAGGTGCAGCTCACCGACCCCAAGGGCCGGATGCACACCATCACCCTCGAGCCGGGCAAGCAGTTCCACACCCACAAGGGCATTCTCGAGCACGACACGCTGCTCGGCGGCCCGGAGGGCGTCGTGGTCGCGATCGGCGTGACGCAGTACCTCGCGCTGCGCCCGCTGCTGTCGGACTACGTGCTGTCCATGCCGCGCGGAGCCCAGGTCGTCTATCCCAAGGACGCCGGCCAGGTCGTGCAGATGGCCGACATCTTCGCCGGTGCCCACGTCGTCGAGGCCGGGGTCGGCTCCGGCGCGCTGTCGATGTCGCTGCTGCGCGCGGTGGGGGAGACCGGGCGCCTGTCCTCGTACGAGCGCCGGCAGGACTTCGCCGACATCGCCCGCGCCAACGTCGAGCGCTACTTCGGCTCCCCGCATCCGGCCTGGACGATCACGGTCGGCGACCTGCAGGAGGCGCTGAACGAGACCGACGTCGACCGGGTCGTGCTGGACATGCTGGCGCCCTGGGAGTGCCTGGAGGCGGTCGCCCGGGCGCTGCGGCCGGGCGGTGTCCTGTGCTGCTACGTCGCCACCACCACGCAGCTGTCCAGGACGGTCGAGGGGATGCGCGACTCCGGCGTGTTCACCGAGCCGCAGTCCTGGGAGTCGATGGTCCGGGGCTGGCACGTCGAGGGGCTGGCCGTGCGGCCGGAGCACCGGATGGTCGGCCACACCGGCTTCCTGGTGACCACGCGGCGCCTGGCCGAGGGCGTCGAGCCGCCGGTCCGCCGCCGCCGCCCGAGCAAGGGCGCGTACGGCGAGCCGGCCGTCGAGAGCACCGCGGCGCCGAAGACCGAGCCGTTCCGCCCGCAGCTGCCGTAGGGCTTTCCGCCCGGTGACACCCGCCCGGGGGACGCTCATCCCCCGGGTGGCCAGCCCCTCGGGGCTAGCCGGCGTACGTAGGATGGCGGCCGCGGCCAGCAACAGGGTCAGCGGAGCACGCCGACCGAGGAGGTGGAGCACGTGCCAGGTGCCCGTGGAGGAGATCCCGGACAGCTCTCGGAGCTCACGGCGCAGGTCAGCTTCCTCGAGGAGGAGGTGGCCGCCCTGCGGCGCAAGCTGGCGGACTCGCCGCGCCAGAGCCGTGCGCTCGAGGAGCGCCTCGCCGAGACCCAGCAGAGCCTGGCGGGTGCGGTGGGCCAGAACGACCGCCTGGTCAGCACGCTGCGCGAGGCCCGCGACCAGATCGTCGCCCTCAAGGAGGAGGTGGAGCGCCTCGCCCAGCCGCCGAGCGGCTACGGCGTGTTCCTCTCCGCCCACGAGGACGGCACCGTCGACGTCTTCACCGGCGGGCGCAAGCTCCGGGTGACCGTCAGCCCCTCGCTCGAGGTCGCGCAGCTGCGGCGCGGGCAGGAGGTCATGCTCAACGAGGCGCTCAACGTCGTGCGGGCCCTCGCCTTCGAGAAGCAGGGCGACGTCGTTCTGCTCAAGGAGCTGCTCGAGGGCGGCCGCGCGCTGGTCATCGGCCACACCGACGAGGAGCGGGTGGTCATGCTGGCCGACTCGCTGGCCGACCAGCCGATCAAGGCCGGCGACTCGCTGCTGCTGGAGACCCGCAGCGGCTACGTCTACGAGCGGATCCCCAAGAGCGAGGTCGAGGAGCTCGTGCTGGAGGAGGTCCCCGACATCGACTACTCCGACATCGGCGGCCTGGCGGGGCAGATCGAGCAGATCCGCGACGCGGTCGAGCTGCCGTTCCTGCACAAGGAGCTGTTCAAGGAGCACCAGCTGCGCCCGCCGAAGGGCGTCCTGCTGTACGGCCCGCCCGGCTGCGGCAAGACGCTCATCGCCAAGGCCGTCGCCAACAGCCTGGCCAAGAAGGTCGCGGAGGTCACCGGCAAGCCGGACGGGCGGGCCTACTTCCTCAACATCAAGGGCCCGGAGCTGCTCAACAAGTACGTCGGCGAGACCGAGCGGCACATCCGCCTGATCTTCCAGCGTGCCCGCGAGAAGGCCTCCGAGGGCACGCCGGTCATCGTGTTCTTCGACGAGATGGACTCCATCTTCCGCACCCGTGGCTCGGGCGTGTCCTCCGACGTGGAGACCACGATCGTTCCGCAGCTGCTGAGCGAGATCGACGGCGTCGAGACGCTCGAGAACGTCGTCGTCATCGGCGCCTCCAACCGCG
>JAOPWI010000007.1 GCA_025965755.1 Frankiales bacterium
ATGAGGCTGCTGGTGCTGGGCGGGACCCGGTTCGTCGGCCGTGCGGTCGCCGAGGCCGCGCTGGGCCGCGGGTGGGACGTCACCGCGCTGCACCGCGGTCTCACGGGTGCGCTGCCGCCCGACGTCACAGCCCTGGTGGCCGACCGGACCGACCCTGCCGCGCTGCGGGCCGCCCTCGGCGACACGACCTGGGACGCCGTGCTCGACACCTGGGCCCTCGCGCCGCGGGTCGCCCGGGACGCGGCGCAGGCGCTGACCGGCAGGGTGGGACGTGCGGCCTACGTGAGCAGCCGGTCGGTCTACGCCGACATGGCCGCGGCGCGCGTCGAGTCCGCCCCGGTCGTCGACGGCGACCCGGACGCCTCGGCGCGCGCGTACGCCGTCGACAAGCGCGGTGGTGAGATCGCCTGGCAGGCGGCGTTCCCCGACGTCCTGCTGCTGCGGGCCGGACTCGTCCTGGGTCCGCACGAGGACGTGGCCCGGCTCCCGTGCTGGCTCGATCGGATCGCTCGCGGCGGACGCGTCGTGGCGCCCGGCAGACCGGAGCGACCGCTGCAGCTCGTGGACGCGCGCGACCTCGCAGCGTTCGCCCTCGACGCGCTGGCCGAGGGCCTCGCCGGGCCGTACGACGTGGTCAGCGCGCCCGGACACACGACGACGCTCGAGCTGCTCGAGGCGTCCGGCAGCGAGGCCGAGCTCGTCTGGGTCGACGAGGCCGACCTCGAGGCGGCGGGCGTCCAGCCGTGGACCCAGCTGCCGTGCTGGGTGCCCGAGACCGGCGAGCTGTCGGGGCTGCTGTCCGGGGACACGTTCAAGGCGCGGGCGGCCGGCCTGGTCTGCCGGCCGGTCGAGCAGACGGTCGCCGACACGTGGGTGTGGGTGCAGGAGGCCGGGGTGCCGAAGGGCCGGCCGGGCCTGGAGCCCGGGCTGTCGGAGGACCTGGAGCGGGCGCTGCTCGGCAGTGTCTGACTGGTTGGATGGCGGCATGGCCGACCGCGAAGACCTCCTGTCCCTCGTCCGAGAGCTCGCGATCGTCCACGGGAAGGTGACGCTGTCGTCCGGCCGCGAGGCCGACTACTACGTCGACCTGCGGCGCATCACCCTCGACGCGCAGGCGGCCCCGCTCGTCGGCCGGGTGATGCTCGAGCTGACCGCCGACTGGGACTTCGACGCGGTGGGGGGCCTGACGATGGGCGCCGACCCGGTCGCCACCGCGATGCTGCACGCCGCCGCCGCCACGGGCCGCCGGCTGGACGCCTTCGTCGTGCGCAAGGAGGGCAAGGCCCACGGGCTCCAGCGCCGGATCGAGGGCCCCGAGATCGCCGGTCGCCGGGTGCTCGTCGTCGAGGACACCTCCACCACCGGGGGCTCCCCGCTCACCGCGCTCGAGGCGGTCCGCGAGGCCGGCGCGACGCCGGTCGGCGTGGCCACGATCGCCGACCGCGACACCGGTGCGGACAGCAAGATCGAGGCCGCCGGGGTGCCCTACCGGTTCGCCTACTCCCTCCAGGACCTCGGGCTCGGCTGAGCCGTGGACCCCGCCGTCCTGCTGGTCCCGGCCGCGCTGGCGGTCGCCGGCGGGGCGGGCTGGCTGGCGTGGGAGTACGAGCAGCGCCGGCGCCGCGCGTGGGCCGCCCTCGCGCAGGCCCGCGGCTGGCAGTACGCGCTGGAGAACCCCGCGCTGGCGGACGCCTTCGCCGGGGAGCCGTTCGGGACCGGGCGCCGTCGGCGCGCGACCGACGTGCTGACCGGCGCCTGGCGGGGCCGGCCGATGGCGGCGTTCACGTACAGCTTCCAGACCACCACCAGCGGCTCCCCCGGCCAGCAGCAGACCCAGACCCACCGCTACGGCGTGCTCGCCCTGCGCACCCCGGGGTTCCTGCCGCAGATCGAGCTCACCCCGCAGAACGTGCTCACCCGGGTCGCCGGGGCGCTCGGCTTCGCCGGGGTCGAGCTGGAGAGCGAGGACTTCCACGCGCGCTACCGGGTCACCGCCCAGGACCCGCGCCTGGCGTACGACGTGCTGCACCCGCGCGCGATGCAGCTGCTGCTCGACCGGCCACCCGTCGCGGTGCGCCTGCTCGGCGCGGACGCGGTGAGCTGGGACAGCGGCCGCCTGGACGCCGGCGACCTGCTGGTGCGGCTCGAGACGGTGTCGGACCTGCTCGACGCGGTGCCCCAGCGGGTGTGGGCCGACCACGGCGGGACGGCGGCGTGATCGAGCTCCTGGCGGTGCTGGCCGTCCTGCTGGCCGTGTGCGCGGTGGTGAGCGGGAACCGGTTCGTGCGCCAGCGCCACCTGGTGCTGGAGGCCGAGCGGCAGGTCGAGGTGGAGCTGCGCCGCCGGCACGATCTGGTGCCGATGCTGGTCGAGGTCGTGCAGGCGCACACCGAGCACGAGCAGGGCCTGGTCCGCGAGGTGCTCGCGGCCCGCGACCGCGCCGCCGCCGGCGACCGGGCCGCGGAGGGGCCGCTCACCGACCGGCTGCACGGGCTGGTCGCGCTGTCCGAGGGCTACCCGGACCTGCGCTCGGCGGGCGCGTTCCGGCAGCTCCAGGCGCAGCTGGCCGAGACCGAGGACCGCATCGCCGCGGCCCGGCGCTTCTACAACGGCAACGTCCGCGCGCTCAACGTCCGCGTCGGCGCGTTCCCGTCGTCGCTGGTCGCCTCCGCGATGGGCGTCGAGGAGGCGGAGCCGTTCGAGCTCGGGCAGCACGAGCGCGCGCTGCTCGAGCTGCCGCCCGCGCTGGACCTGCGCGCCGAGGGCGCCGGTCCCGGATCCGGGGCGAGGGACGAGGGCTAGGGACGAGGGGCGGGGAGCTAGGGGGTCGCGCCGGGGCGCGGGCCCGGCGCGGTGCGACCGCCGCGCCCGCAGCACCTCGATGACGATCGGCGCGACCGACAGCGCGACGATGCCCAGGATGATCGGCTCGACGTGGTCGGCGACGAACGCGATGCCGCCCAGCCAGACGCCGAGCAGCGTGACGCCGGCGCCCCACAGCACGCCGCCGATGATGTTGAACGTCAGGAACGTGCGGTAGTGCATGCGGCTGACGCCGGCGACGACCGGGGCGAACGTGCGGACGACCGGCACGAACCGCGCGAGCACGATGGTCCGGGCGCCGTAGCGCTCGAAGTAGGCGTACGCCTTGTCGACGTACTCCTGCTGAAAGAACCGGGAGTCCGGCCGGTTGAAGATCCGTGGACCGGCCGATCTGCCGATCATGTAGCCGACCTGGTCCCCGGCGATGGCCGCGAGCGGCACCGAGACCAGCAGCAGCCACAGCGGAATGTTGAGCCGGTCGCTGGCGACCAGCACCCCGACCGTGAACAGCAGCGAGTCGCCCGGGAGGAAGAAGCCGACCAGCAGCCCGCTCTCCACGAACACGACGATGAGCAGCGCGAGCAGGCCGGCAGCGGCGATCCGCTCGGGGCTCAGGAACTCAGGACCCAACGCGACGACGGTCTCCACCCGGCCAGGCTACGTTCCGCCGGTGACGCAGCGGCTGATCGTGGTGGGCGGCGATGCCGCAGGGATGAGCGCCGCCTCGCAGGCGAAGAAGCGCAACCCCGGGTTGGAGGTCGTCGCGTTCGAGCGTGGGCGGGCCACCTCCTACAGCGCCTGCGGCATCCCGTACTGGATCGGCGGCGCGGTCCAGACCGAGGCGGAGCTGGTCGCGCGCACGCCCGCGCAGCACCGGGCAGCCGGCATCGACATGCGGATGCGCACCGAGGTGACCGCGATCGACCTCGCGGCCCGGCGCGTGCACTGGCGCGACCTGGAGGACGGCCGCGAGGGCACCGAGCCCTTCGACGACCTGGTCTACGCCACCGGCAGCGTGCCGATGCGGCCGCCCGTCCCCGGCATCGACGCGGCCAACGTCCACGGCGTGCAGGTCCTCGACGACGGCGTCGCGCTGCGGGCCGAGCTCGACAGCGGCGCGGTGCAGCGGGTGGTGGTCGTCGGGGGCGGCTACATCGGGCTGGAGATCGCCGAGGCCTGCCGCGTACGCGGGCTCGACGTCACGGTGGTCGACCGCTCGGCGACGCCGGTCGGCACCTTCGACCCCGACATCGGGGAGTTTCTCGCTGAGGCGGTGCGGTGCGAGGGCATCGAGCTGGTGCTGTCCGACGGCGTCGCCGCGATCGACGTCGGGCCCGACGGGCGCGCCCGGGCGGTCGTGACGGCCAGCGGCCGGGAGCTGCCGGCGGACCTGGTCGTGCTCGGTCTGGGGGTGCGGCCCCACGTCCAGCTGGCCCGGGAGGCCGGCATCCCGCTCGGCGTCAGCGGTGGCATCGCCGTCGACCGGCGCATGCGCACCGAGGTGGAGGGCGTCTGGGCCGCGGGCGACTGCGTCGAGTCGCGGCACCGGCTGTCCGGCCAGCGGGTGGTGGTGGCGCTGGGCACCCACGCCAACAAGCAGGGCCGGGTCGCCGGCATCAACATCGGCGGGGGCTACGCCACCTTTCCCGGCGTCATCGGCACGGCCATCACCAAGGTCTGCGACCTGGAGGCAGCGCGCACCGGGCTCTCCAGCGCCGAGGCGGAGCTGGCCGGCTACGAGTTCGTCACCGCGAGCGTCGACTCCACGACCAAGGCCGGCTACTTCCCGGGGGCCATGCCCATCCGCGTCAAGATGATCGCCGAGCGCCGCTCGGGCCGGCTGCTGGGCGCCCAGGTGGTCGGCCGGGAGGCTGCCGCCAAGCGCATCGACGCCCTCGCGATCGCCATCTGGAACGAGATGACCGTCGACGAGGTGCTCTCGCTGGACCTGTCGTACGCCCCGCCGTTCTCGCCCGTCTGGGACCCGGTGCTCATCGCCGCGCGCAAGGCCTTCCAGGCCGTGGAGGCAGACGTCCGCTCGCTGTAGCGGCTCTGACAGGATCGGCGTCAGACGCCCGAAGCTGAGGAGCTCCACGTGCCGATCGCCACCCCTGAGACCTACGCCCAGATGCTGGACGCGGCCAAGGCCGGCCGCTTCGCCTATCCGGCGATCAACGTGACCTCGTCGCAGACGCTGAACGCCGCGCTGCGCGGCTTCGCCGAGGCCGAGTCCGACGGCATCGTGCAGGTCTCGACCGGCGGCGCGGAGTACCTGTCCGGCAGCACCGTCAAGGACATGGTCCTCGGCGCGCAGGCGCTGGCGGAGTACGCCCACCACGTCGCCAAGGCGTACGACGTGACGATCGCCCTGCACACCGACCACTGCCCCAAGGACAAGCTCGACGGCTACATGCGCCCGCTCATCGCGCTGTCGCGCGAACGCGTCGACGCCGGCCGCGACCCGCTCTTCCAGTCGCACATGTGGGACGGCTCGGCCGTCGAGCTCGAGGAGAACCTGTCCCTCGCCCGGGAGCTGCTCGAGGCCTGCGCGCAGGCGAAGATCGTGATGGAGATGGAGATCGGGGTGGTCGGCGGCGAGGAGGACGGCGTCGAGAACGCCATCAACGACAAGCTCTACACGACCGCCGAGGACGCGCTGCGCACCACCGAGGTCGTCGGCACCGGCGAGCACGGCCGCTACATGCTGGCCGCCACCTTCGGCAACGTGCACGGCGTCTACAAGCCCGGCAACGTCAAGCTCAAGCCGTCCATCCTGAAGGACATCCAGGACGCTGTCGCGGCCAAGACCGGCACCGAGAAGCCCTTCGACCTGGTCTTCCACGGCGGGTCCGGCTCGCTGCTCGAGGAGATCCGCGAGGCGCTGGACTACGGCGTCGTGAAGATGAACGTGGACACCGACACGCAGTACGCCTTCACCCGCCCCGTCGCGGGTCACATGTTCTCCCACTACGAGGGCGTGCTGAAGGTCGACGGCGAGGTGGGCAACAAGAAGCAGTACGACCCGCGCGCCTGGGGCAAGGCGGCCGAGGCCGGAATGGCCGCCCGGGTCGTGCAGGCCTGCGAGGACCTGCGCTCCGCCGGCACCCGCCTGAGGTAGGGCTCGGTCCCTGCCGTTAGGCTGCTGAGCACAACTCCACGTCGCCGCGCCCCTCGGGGTGCGGTGCTCGCACCCGCCCGCCGAGTCCCGTCCCCGGGTGCGAGTCGATCTCCCCTGGGACGGGAGCGGGGGACCCACACGTCCCACCGGCCCCGAGAGGGGCCTCGGGGTGAAGCCGCCTTCCTCGCAGGAGGGAGCGGCCGGGCGATCCCCTCGCCCGAACCCGACAGCTCACCCCGCAGGCGTCAGGGAAGGACCCAGCCCGTGCCGTTCCTGCGCGCCCGCAGCCCCAAGCACGCCGCCCCGAGCAAGGCGGCGCCGATGCTCGTCGCCGGTGGCATGGCGACCGCGTTCGTCGTCGCCGACCTCGCCGCCACGACCGGAGCCGCCTCGGCGTCCGCGCCCAACAGCGAGTGGGACCGCCTCGCGCAGTGCGAGGCCGGTGGCAACTGGTCGATCAACACCGGCAACGGCTACTACGGCGGGCTGCAGTTCAACCTCAGCACCTGGCGCAGCGTCGGCGGCAGCGGTCGCCCCGACCAGGCCAGCCGCAGCGAGCAGATCCGGCGCGGCAACCTCCTGCACGACTCCCGCGGCTGGTCGCCCTGGCCGTCCTGCTCGCGCAAGCTCGGCCTGCGCAGCGGCCCCGCGACCCCGGCTGCCGAGCCCAGCAGCCGCGACGAGAGCGCGCAGGCGACGGAGGGCACCGGCGCCAGCCGCAGCGTCGAGGCGACCCGCGCGAGCCGCAGCTCCGAGGCCACCCGCGCGAGCCGCAGCCGCCGGGCCGCCGTGCAGGCGCGCGCCGTCGCCGCCCCGCGCATCACCGGCAAGTACCAGGCCAGCCGTCGGGCCCGCGTCGTCGTCGCCCTGGCCACCACCACGCCGCCGACCTTCGACGGCCACGTGCTGTCCGCGAACGACGCCGGCACCTACCGCATCGCCGCCAAGCACTGGCAGCGCCGCATGGCCGCCCGCGGCTGGGACATCCAGGTCGACGGCCACTTCGGGCCGCAGTCGGCCGTGGTCGCTCAGCGCTTCGCGGCGCAGAAGCAGCTCACCCCGGCGGTGCCCGGCACGGTCGACAAGGACGTCTGGGCCGCGGCCTGGTCCCTCGCCGTCAGCTAGAAATCCGGGCACGAAGCGCCGCACACCACGCGCCGCTGGGCGAATCGGTCAGCACAAGTTCTCCGACAACCCTCGAGTCGGGGCGCAGGGCGTCGAAGGCATGGTGGTGACCCTTTCCCCCCACCGTTGCTCCGTACGACGCCGGCGCTCGGCCGCGGCGGCCCTGGTCGGACTGGTGTCCGCCGTGGCGCTGATCGGTCTGACCGGCAGCGCCCAGGCGGCCCCCTCGCCGGTCCCGCTCGGTGACGCCGGCAGCTTCGCGGTTCTCGCCGGCTCGGCCATCACCAACACCGGCGTCTCCACGATCTCGGGCGACCTCGGCGTGTACCCGACGCCGAGCCAGACGGGCACCGGCAACTGCAGCGCCGGTGCGGTCGACTGCGTCGTGCTCACGGGCGTCAACCATGGCGGCGACGCCACCACGCAGCGGGCCAAGACCGCGCTCACGACGGCCTACAACGCCGCCGCCGGCCAGCTCGAGGACGCCAAGGTCAGCGCCGACCTCGCCGGGCGAACGCTGGTCGCCGGCGTCTACGAGGCGGACAGCTCCATGGGCCTGAGCGGTGTCCTGACCCTGGACGGCGCCAACGATCCCGACTCCGTCTTCGTCTTCCAGGCCGGGTCGACCCTCACCACCGCCTCGAACAGCCGGGTCCTGCTGATCAATGGGGCGCAGGCCTGCAACGTCTTCTGGCAGGTCGGCAGCTCGGCCACCCTGGGGACGACCACCCAGTTCGTCGGCACCATCCTGGCCGGCACGAGCATCACCCTCACGACCGGGGCCCAGGTCCACGGCCGGGTGCTCGCCCGCGGCGGCGCGGTGACCCTGGACTCCAACACCGTCACCCGGCCGGGCTGTGCCCAGCCGGCCGTGCCGGCCGACGGCGCGTCCCCGACCGCCAGCCCGGTCCAGGCCCAGCCCAACACCGGCGGCGGGGTTCCGGTCAGCATCACCGTGTCGCCCAGCCCGTCCCGGGCCACCCCGACCCCGACCGCGACCCCGGCCCCGTCGGCGGTCGCCCAGCCGGTGGCGACGGCCGTCCGGCCCTCGCCCACCCCGATCGTGCACGTGCCGTTCGGCGAGCAGGGCACCACGCCGGTCGGACCCGCCCCGACGCGGCCGGCCGGCTCCTCG